>JAXHUS010000461.1:0-2245 GCA_034189305.1 Thermodesulfobacteriota bacterium
TAAAAATAAATTCAAACCTTTCGTAAAGAGAAAGCTTGATGAATTTGACGGGTAATACCAGTTTGTATTCATTTTTACCCTTATAGAGACAGAAAAGACGTCTGTCCTACCATCGTAGTGGGTCAGACGGCTCGTCTGACAGTGAAAAGTAATCTTTTGAATGCGACTTAGTATAAAACTTTAAATCAGGAGTAAAAGCTATGCGTAAAGCTCAAACAGATTATATATTAACGAAAATGTTAGAAGCACATGGAGATGTATCGGATCTTAATTTTACCGTGGAAAAGCCCCTACAGGTAGAGTCTTCCGGAGAACTGGTACCGATACAGTTTAATCCTGAAATAGAAAAATTAACCCCTTTTCAAACGGAAGTCTTTGCTCTAAACCTCATTAACAATGACCGGCGTCTCACACAGACACTGGTCAGGGAAGGCTCCTGTGATTCTGCTTATTATCTACCCGGAAAGGCCAGATTTCGAGTAAATATATTTTCACAAAAATCTTACTATTCAGTTGTTATGCGAAAATTATCTACTTATATTCCTTCAATCGAAGAACTCAATCTTCCTGACGTATTTTATAAGATTGCTAATGAAAGAAATGGTATTATTATGGTTACAGGGGCAACGGGAAGCGGTAAATCCACAACTCTTGCCGCGCTATTAGATGAAGTAAATGAAAAGAAAGCTATTCATGTGATAACCTTAGAGGATCCGGTAGAATTTGTACATCCCCAAAAAAAAGCCACATTTAACCAGAGGGAGCTGGGTAGTGACTTTAATGCGTTTTCAAGTGGTCTTAGAGCAGCTTTAAGGCAGGCTCCCAAAATAATTCTTGTGGGAGAGATGAGGGACAGAGAAACGGTAGAAATCGGACTGAGTGCTGCGGAAACCGGACATTTGGTTCTGAGTACAATCCATACAGTAGATGCCGGTCAGACCATAAATCGTATTTTAGGCATGTTTGATATAGAGGAAGAAAGAGAGATAAGAATTAGACTGGCCGATACTTTAAGATGGGTTGTATGTCAAAGGCTGCTCCCTAAAGAGGGAGGAGGAAGGGTTGCGGCCTTTGAAATTTTAGGAAATAATTTAAGAACAAAAGAAATAATTTTAAACGGCGAAACTGAGGAAAAGACCTTTTATAATGTTATGACGGCAAGTGAGCCTTTTGGAATGCTAACCTTTGACAAATGCATTATTAATCATTTTAAAGATGGAAAAATAACAGAAGAGACTGCATTATCTTACGCCTCTCACAAGTCGGTAGTTAACCGCGGATTGGATTCAGTAAAAAGTGCGCGGGGAGAAAAGACGACTGATATTGAGGATCTGTCCATAGATGATGGTTATGGTAAGAAAGATATTGATGGCTTTGGCAACCTATAGGCTCTAAGAAAAAGATTTTGGAGTTATTAGTCTTGGCACAAGTTTAAAAGATAAAGCTTAGAGTTCGACAGATACTTGAAACCGGAAATTTAAAACTGGATAATATCCAAAAGAGGGTCTTGATTTATCGAATTTCGAGTTGCAGGTATCAAGTTTCTTGTACTTAACACGACAAAATCTCTTTTGAAAATTATATGATGAGCTAATCTAAAAACATTATCTTAAAAGCTATAAAAATGGAGTTTATCTATGGATATAATCTGTCAGAACTGTAAAGGAAAATTTGTTTTACCTGATGAAAAGATCCCGGAAGGCAAGAAAATACTAATCGCCTGTCCCAGGTGTAAGGAGAAAATTTCTATAACACCAGCGATAAAAACTTCCCCTCCTTCAGAAGAGCCGGAGCCTGTTAAAGAGAATATGCCGGATTTTACCGAGGAAACGGAAGATGTCACTTTTTTTGAGGAAGGTGTAAAACTTGCTCTAATTTGTGAAAATGATGAGGCAAGACGGGAAACTGTTAAAAATGTTCTGGAAGATTTTGATTATCATGTTCAAATTGCAAAGGATTCCCAGGATGTATTTAAAAAGATGCGGTTTAATAAATATGCGGTACTTGTTTTAAATGAAGAATTTGACGGCGACACCCCGCAGGATAACAGGATTTTACAATATATTCAGCCAATGGCTGCACATATAAGAAGGGATCTTTTCTTTGCGCTATTTGGAAAAAACTTTAAGACCTTTGATAATATGGCGGCTTTTGCAAAAAGTGCAAATATAGTTATAAATAGTGAAGATCTTTCTAACATAAAAAATATTCTTAAAAACGCGATAGCTGAAAACGACCGTTTCTT
>JAXHUS010000462.1:0-6066 GCA_034189305.1 Thermodesulfobacteriota bacterium
AGATGATGCTGCAGGTGAAGCCTTTGATAAAGTAGCCAAACTTTTAAATTTAGGTTATCCCGGCGGAGTAATTATAGATAAACTCGCAAAAGAAGGGGATTTTAGAGCTATCCATTTTCCCAGGGCAAGGATGTCTGATAATTCTAACGATTTCAGTTTTAGTGGTCTTAAAACTGCTGTTCTACATTATGTAAAACAGCTATCAAAAGATGAAAAATCAAAAATCCTTCCGGATATTGCGGCCAGTTTTCAGGAAGCGGTGGTCGATGTCCTTATAGAAAAAATTAAAAATGCTTCAAACAGTCTTAAGGTAAACAATGTGGTAGTTGCCGGGGGAGTAGCTGCAAATTCCAGGCTCAGGAAGCGTTTATTCGAACTTGCAGAAACGGAAAAAATTTCTCTATTTATTCCTCATCCTTCCCTTTGCACTGATAATGCAGCCATGATTGGAGTAGCAGGATCCAATTTTCTTGAAATGAATTTTAATCAGGATCTTACAATGAATGCTTTATCCCGGTGGGAAATCGGAGGGCCTTTTTAAAAAGGGGTCAGGATGACATCTTGTAATATATGCAATAATTTAGAAAATGTTTTTAAAAATATAAAAAAAGCAGCACAAAAAGCAAAAAGAAACCCCGGCGAAGTAAAACTTATAGCAGTTTCCAAGACAGTTCCTCCTGAAATAATCTCGGATGCGGTCGATGCAGGAGTGGACATCTTCGGAGAGAATTATGTGCAGGAGGCAAAAGCAAAAATAGATAGACTGAAAGATAAAAATATTTCCTGGCATTTTATTGGGCATCTTCAAAAAAATAAGGGAAAAAATGCAGTAGAACTTTTTGACATGATCCATTCCCTGGATAGTTTCCCTTTAGCCCGGAAATTGAATGAATATGCTAAGATTAAGGAGAAAAAGACCGAAGTCTTGATTCAGGTAAATATTGCCGGTGAACCCGGCAAGTCCGGTTTAAGAGAAGAGGAAGTTCAGGGTTTTATAGAGAAGATAACAGTCCTTGACAGCTTAAAACTTAAAGGCCTGATGGTTATTCCTCCGTATTCCCCGAATCCGGAAAATTCCAGGCCATATTATAATGCTTTAAAAAAACTTTTAAGTAAGATAAATAGGTTAAAGATTTTAGATTCTTCCCTTTCTGAATTGTCAATGGGTATGTCCAATGATTATGTTATAGCAATAGAGGAAGGAGCAACAATGGTTAGAGTGGGGACTGTAATTTTCGGATCACGAATATACAGAGTATAAAGTATAAGGTTGTTGGTATAGGATTCAAGGTTATCTTTTTTTAATTTTTTTTATGGCAGTCTTTAACTTCACCTTTTATCAACTCTAATGCATGGGGAATAATATCTATTATTGCTTTTAAATTTTCTTTTGCACCATGCGGGCTACCAGGTAGATTTATAATCAGGCTTTTTTGCCTTATTCCGGCAACAGATCTACTTAAAAGGGCATGAGGGGTAACCTTAAAACTTCTCCTTCTCATTTCCTCTGTAATCCCGGGAATTTCCTTTTCGACAAGTTCTCTTGTGACATCCGGGGTAAAATCCCTTGAAGAAATTCCAGTGCCCCCCGTGGTCAAGATTAAATTACAGTCTTTTGTAAATTCAAGTATTGATTCCCTTATCATTTTTTTTTCATCGGGAACAAGTTTATATCTTATCTCTGAAAACCAGCGCTGATTCTCTAAGATTTTTAAAAGAAGGGGGCCGCTGTCATCCTTCCTCTCTCCTCTGAAGCATCTATCCGAGATTGTTATTACCCCTGCCATCATTCTTTACACCCTTTATTTTAAACTTTTATTTTCTTATTTCATTAATGGCTGTCCCGGCTTCCTTTTACCCTTTATTTACTTTGCGATATAGTGCCCGCTTTTCCCGCCTTTTTTCTCAATCAAACTTATATCCATTATTTTCATATTTTTGTCTACAGATTTAGCCATATCATATATCGTTAAGGCAGCTATACTAACCGCTGTCAGCGCTTCCATTTCCGCTCCGGTTTTGCCCTTTAACTTCACTTGTGAGGTAATCTCTATTTCTTTCGATTTAACGGTAAAGGAAAGGTCAATATGTTCAATAAATAAAGGATGGGTTAACGGTATCAGAAGGTGTGTATTTTTAGCTCCTAAAATGCCGGCAATCTTTGCCGTTTCAAGTACAGGCCCCTTTTTTAGACTATTTTCCTTGATGGCCATAAATAAATCTTTATTGATCAGTATTCTCCCCCTTGCCCTTGCCTCTCTCAATGTAGCATCTTTTTCCGAAATATCTACCATTTTAACCTTTCCGTCATCACCTAAATGGGAGAATTCTACCATATCTATCCTCCAATTCTACTCATATCAGAAATAAAATCATAATTATCGTGTCCCTCCGGTTTATTTAATAAAGCCTCATCAATTAGATCATTTAAAAGTTCAGGACGAACCTTAGGGCGGAGGCCTTTTTTAAGGTTTATTCCAACGGAAGACATAAGACATGGGGCGAGTAAGCCTGTGCTTGAGACCCTGATGCGATTACAAAGATGGCAGAAATTGTGACTTATGGCATTAATAAATCCTATTTTAACACCATTTTCTAAAATGAATGACTCTTCAGGTCCCATACCTGTCTTCTCCCGCTTTTTCATTTTATATGGTATCTTTTCTCTTATTTCTTTCCCTGAAAATAATAGATACTGGAACATTTTCACAGGAAAGTTGTTTGTATTGTTCGGCATCAGTTCTATGAATTTGATTTCTATGCCTTTTTTATCGGCAAATTCAATAAAGGATAAAATCTCGTCATCATTTATTCCTCTCATGACCACATAATTTAACTTAATAGGGGAAAACCCAACCGCAATTGCCCTGTCTATCCCCCTTAAAACTGCATTTAAATCTCCTGATTTTGTTATTTTTTCAAATTTAATCGGATTAAAAGTGTCAAGACTTATGTTTATCCTTGAAAGCCCTGCTTCTTTTAATTTGTCCGCCATGTTTTCAAGAAAAAATCCATTTGTTGTTAAGGTAACATCCTCAATTTTCGGTATGCTATTTACCATGGCAATAAGGTTGCAGATTCCTTTTCTCAGGAGGGGTTCCCCACCTGTAAATCTAATATGCCTGATTCCCTTTTGTGAAAATATTATAGCTAAAGTATATATTTCCTCAAATGTAAGAATTTCTTGATGAGAAACAAGGTCTATCCCCTTAATGGGCATACAGTATGTACAGCGAAAATTACATCGGTCGGTCAAAGAGATTCTTAAATACTCTATATTTCTTCCAAAATTATCTTTCATAATATCTAAAAGGTGGATGAATTAATCGCACTTCTACTAAATCTCCGTCTTTTATTGCTTTGATCTCCTGAGGAATTTCTATAATCCCATCTGCCATGCAAAAAGAGGGGACATCTGCCGAACCATGGCTGGGAATATATTCCGCAGTTAAAATATTACCTGACTTTATCAACTTTACACCAATATAATGCGGACGGTCCTTTTTTTTGCTATAATTTCCCTTAAAAAAGGCAGGAATTTTTTCAGGGAATAGTTCTTTTGCACCCTGCATTTTAAGAACCGCCGGTCCAATAAATTTCCAGAATATAACCAATGTTGATACAGGATTGCCCGGCATTCCAAACACCAGAACATCCTTTTTCTTGGCAAAGAGAAACGGTTTCCCGGGCTTTATAGCTACATAATGGAAGATTATTTTACCACCCCACTGTTTTATTGATTCTTCAACATAATCATAGTCTCCCTTTGAAACTCCACCGGAAATTAAAATTATATTTGCTTTCTCTGCTTTAGATAAAGAATCAACCAGATTTTCTATATTATCTTCAATAATCCCAATATAATTTATCTTTCCGCCAAGTTCTTTATACTGTGCCATAAGGGAGTATGCATTGGAATTATATATAAATCCCCGGGGTAACTCTATTGAACCGGGTTCACAAAGCTCATTTCCTGTTACTATTAATGAAGCTTCAGGGATTTTTTTTACCTTTACCCTTCTGTAACCTAAAGTGGCGAGTAAAGATACCTTGCCTGGTGTTATAATTTCTCCCTTTTCCAGTAAACGTTCTCCTTTTTTAATATCTTCCCCTTTAAAGGCAATATTTTCCCCTTTAATTGCTTTTTTCTGGATTTCTATATAGTCTCTGCCTTCTATTGTTTGTTCTCTCATTACAACAGCTTCTGTACCTTCCGGAACCGGTGCACCTGTCATTACAAGAGTAGTTTCTCCTTTGTTCAATTTTTTCTCCGGTATTATGCCGGCGGGCACTACCTCTGTTAACATTAACTTACCCGGTGTGTCGGAAGTTTTTACTGCATATCCATCCATTGCACTTTTATTAAAAGGAGGCATTTCTATTTTGGATTCTACATCTTCAGCAATTACCCTGCCGGATGTTTCTTCAATTAACAGTTCCTCTTCCCCTGCTTCTTTCACATTAGAGAATATTAAATTTATGGCATCGGAAATAGGCAACAGCATTTTTTTTCTCTATCGTTATACATTGTGCTCTATGATTTATTTAATCCCGAAAATTGTATTTGAGCGATAAGATTAAGTTGAAAATGGGGATCAAATATATAAAAGTAATTTCGTTTTTTAACCCGAAACAAAAATTAAATAACCTCCATGACCAGCGATCCCAATCAAGCTTGAAAAAAGAATGCGGAAGTCTGGCAGGTATTGAAATAATCTCCTTTGTATGCTCTTTGTTCTAATTTCTGGATCCTCTATTTTTATATATAAAGCAGCATTACAACGAACGCAAGAAAGAATAACAAATCCCTGAAAGTAAATCAAACAAAAATTAGCTTACTGTGTAGTCAAAGATACATTACTTTATATTAAAAAGAGGATTCATAATAAAGGAGTCGGAATAAAAAATAGATAAATAGTTCAATTTACTTAAACAATTTTCCTGTGTTATAATTTTCTAACCGTTTACATATAAAATAAATGTTTTTTTTAAAAGTTTGTTATAAAAGAGATATTATTGTTGCTTTCATTATTATCCTTGTTGGAAGCTTACTTGGAATTGGATATAATTTAATTTATAGTGGCGGAGTTAAAGTATTTGCCAGATATTCTCACAAAGAGGAAATATTAAAGAAAAACGAAATTGATTTTATAAACATACATGAAATCAGGATTTTTTTTGAAGAGAGTTTAGCCCAATTTATTGATTCCAGAGATGAAGAAGAGTTTAAAAAAGGGCATTTGCCCGGGGCGATCAATCTTCCACTTCATAAATTTGATGAATATTTTTCCCGGTTTGCCGGTAAAATTGAACAGGATAGATTCTTAATAATATATTGTGATAAGGGGTGTGATTCTAAAATATTTGTTGCTGACAAACTTTTGACAAAAGGAATCAGGAATAAGATATTTTTAATGGAGGATGGATGGGAAGAATTACAACCTATTGAATCCATATTTTTTTCGAATGAATAGGTATACAATTTTAATTTTAAGGTATTTTTTTAGTATTGTTTTTATAATTGCCTCAGTTCCCAAGATTATAAATCCTCAAAAATTCCTTATAACTGTTTATAACTATAAAATTCTTTCATCATTATTATTACCCGCTTTTACAGCTGCGCTTCCATGGATTGAACTTATTGCAGGGGTATGTTTACTTTCGGAAGCTTTTGCGTCTCCCGGGTTACTGGTAATCATTTTACTTTTGTTTATTTTTGTTTTAGCTATTATAATAGATATTTATCTCGGAATTGACCCATACTGCGGATGTTTCTCCGGTAGTCTGGGATATTCTCGTATTGGTTGGGAGGTTCTTTTAAGGGATATTTGTCTTTTGCTCCTTGCGATAATTCTTTATTACAAACTGACCAGTCGCAGAAGGAATAAACCAAATCCCAATGAGTACAAATGATTTTTTTAATTATGAATATGGATAATCATCCCGACGGAGTTTTAGTAAAGGTTAAAGTTAAACCCCAGTCCAATCATTTTAGAATTAAAAGGGAAAAAAAGGGGCTGGTTCTTGAAGTGAAGAGTCCGCCGATAAAAGGAAAGGCAAATAGAG
>JAXHUS010000463.1:0-2515 GCA_034189305.1 Thermodesulfobacteriota bacterium
AGATAAAGATTAAAAAACAGCCCGGCAGGGTTAAAAGTGAAAAATGTACTTTTTCGGGAGATTGTTTTAAGGTCTGTCCGGTGAATCTTTATGACGAATATAATGGTAATCTGTCTTTAAGGACTGCAATAAGCCGTCTTCCTTTTGGCGAAAGGCCATACAATATAATAAAAGAGATTCCCATATGCCAGGAGACCTGTCCTGTCGGTCTGGATATTCGCGGGTATGTGGGTCTTATTTCCGATGGAAAATACCGAGAGGCTCTGGAATTAATAAAGGAAAAGCTTCCGTTTCCCGCTATTATAGGCAGGATTTGTCCGCATCCATGTGAGGATAAATGTAACCGTGGCAAAATTGATGAGCCAGTATGTATAAGGGATTTAAAGAGATTTGTGGCGGATAATGTAAAGACGGATATTAAATTTAAAGACATTCCGGACGATGCAAAAAGAGTTGCAGTTATTGGAGCTGGTCCGGCAGGACTTGCATGTGCCCATGATCTTGCCCTGATGGGCCATAGAGTTACGATTTTTGAGGCGTTGGATGTGGAAGGTGGAATGCTTGCTGTAGGAATTCCGGAATATCGTCTCCCCAGAGATATCTTAAAAGGAGAGGTAGATATTGTTAAATCTCTGGGGGTTGAAGTAAGGACAGGTCAGGAGGTTGGCAGGGATATAGATATTAAGGACTTGCTTGAAGAAGAATTTAATGCGGTTTTTATAGCGGTTGGGTCACATAAGGGCATGAAGCTTGGTATACCCGGTGAAGATAAAAAAGGTGTTGTTGAGGGCGCTTATTTTTTACGCAGGGTAAATTTAAAAGAGGATGTTGAAATTGGAAAGAATGTAGTTGTAATAGGAGGCGGAAATGTGGCGATAGATGCAGCAAGATGCTCTTTGCGCATGGGGTCCGAAGTTAAAATACTTTACCGTAGAAGCAGATCCGAAATGCCCGCAAGTGGTGAAGAAATAGAAGCGGCAATTGCCGAAGGAATAGATATTGAATATTTAACAGCACCCCTTGAGGTTATGGATGAAAATGGAGTTGTTAGAGGTCTGAAATGTATAAGGATGGAATTGGGGGAACCTGACGCATCAGGAAGGAGAAGGCCCGTACCCATTTCAGGTTCGGAGTTTGAGGTTGTAACGGATACTATCATTCCTGCAATTGGACAATTTTCGGACCTTGATTTTTTAGAAGGCATAAAGGATATAAAAATTAGCCGAAGAAATACAATTGGAGTAGACGGTAAAACACTAAAAACAGGAGCAAGGGGAATCTTTGCCGGTGGGGACTGTATAACAGGTCCTGGAATTGCGATAGAGGCGGTTGCTTCAGGGAAAAAAGCAGCATTATCAATCGATAAATATTTAAAAGAGGAAAGTGTAGCCTGATGCCAGAAGAAATAATAAGATATATTCCGCCGTTTGCCGACACCTCCTCACCGCGATTAAAAGGTGAGGAGATGGCAGTAGAAGACAGAATTGACAATTTTAAGGAGGTAGAGTCAGGGTTTAATGAAAAAGATGCAAAAAAGGAAGCAGATCGTTGTCTTAGCTGCAGAAGGTGTCTCGGGTGTGCCCTTTGTGCTTATGAATGCAAAGAGCAGGCAGTTGATTTTGATATGAAAGAAGAATATCTGGATTTGAATGTAGATCTGATCGTAGTTACACAGGATGCAAGGAGATTTTCTAAAGATGTTAACAGTGAATGGAGTTGTAAAGACTTTTTAAATGTTTGTTCCGAAATACAGTTTGAGAGGATGTTAAGCCCAACAGGGCCTTATGACGGATTGATTCTTAAGCCTTCGTGCGGTGATATACCTAAAAAAATAGCATTTATATCGACAAATAAAGAAGAGAATCAATTAAGAATTCAATATATGAAGAAGCTTTTAATCCTTGCAAGGGAAAAGGTAAAAGATTTAGAGGTATCTATTTTTACTGATTATAAAGAAGAATTTGATGACTTAAAGCCTTTACCTCTCTATTTAAAAAGAGGGATTGAAAATATTATTGAAAGAGAAGACAAAAATTTAGAAATTACTTTAAAGAATGGGGGTGATAGTGAAAGTCAAATTTTTGATCTTATAGTATTCTTTGGTGAGCCTGAATTGTCATCGTTTCTTAAAGGTGTATTCAGAAATTTAGGTTTAAATGTTAGAAATAACTCCTTTGGATGTAAAAGGGACATTGTTTTAGTTCCTACGTCGAAATCAGGTGTATTTCTAACTGGTAATGTTGAGGAAGTCAATGATAAATAACCATTAAAACAAATAATAATATAAGGAGGAGAACTATGAAAGAGTATGATACCTTTGTGAATTTTTTAACCGATTTAAAAGAGAATGAAGAGATTGAGCTTTCAATAAGAGATTGCGATACTTATGATGCGAGGGTAGTTAAAGCAATAATATCAAGTAAGCCTGAAACATTACCCGGTAATGACAGTTTACTGATAAGGTTCTCAAGGGGACAGCTTGCTACAAAAGAACCATGGGCCATTAAAATTATTA
>JAXHUS010000464.1:0-4696 GCA_034189305.1 Thermodesulfobacteriota bacterium
GAAAAATTTGCCCGTGAAAAATCCATTAAAGCCGGGGCTTTAATAATCCTTGGAGGAGCTGACGAGGGCAGTAAACTAGTGGTAGGCCCTGAGCATGGACGCAAAAAGCCCATTATTCCAACAGAGCATATACTTGATAATGTCAATGAAATAGCGGGAACAGGGACAATTTTTCCTGACGGAAAGGGTAATCCCGTTTTACATATGCATATTGCCTGTGGAAGAAAATCATCAACAGTAACCGGATGTATTCGTAGAGGGGTAAAGGCATGGTACGTAATGGAGGTTATTTTGCTTGAACTGGCAGATACTACAGCAGTTCGTGCTTTAGATCCAGTTACAGGATTTGAGTTGCTAAAACCATAATAGAAAATAGGTAACAGCTTACAGGGATCAGTTGTCAGTTAAGCTTTTTCTCAAAATAAATTTATTTGCTATTAACTTTTTCACAACATCGAATATCAAGCACTCATATGGTTTAAAGTCTTTTTTTCTGTGCCCTGTCAACTGTGCTTCCCGTAAATTTTTACAAAGGCTCTGGTTTCTCCATATTTAAGTTTTTTATAATAGCAATTTGTGCCATTTGAATTTTTTGGGTTTATATATTCGTATTTCGAGTTTTTCGATGTCATCAAAAACGGGTCAAAAATATGATTCTTAAAAACATATTATTTTGCCATTACAGGATACAAGATTTATGAGACGTGGTACTACTATGAAAACACTGATTATTTATTTTTCCCAGACCGGGAATACAATGAAAGTGGCGGAGAGTATACGCAATGGCATTATTGAAGTTATAGCACAGTGCGAGTTAGAGAGGATGGCAGAGGTGGATATCGGTTCATTATCAGAGTATGATCTTGTTGGATTCGGCTGTCCGGTCTTTTACTATAAGGAACCATTTAATGTTAGAGACTTTATAGAAAATCTACCTGAATTACAGGGCAAGAAATGGTTTGTTTTTTGCTCCCATGGTGCGGTTATGGGAGTGACCTTGCTTTCAATGACAGAAAAACTTGAAAAAAAGGGGATAACTGTTATCGGCTCTCATCATACATATGCCGATGTTACCATTCCCTTTTATCCATATCCTACAGTTACTACAGGTCATCCTGATAATGATGATTTAGAAAAGGCGCATGCATTCGGCAAAGAAATTGCCCTATGCAGCATAGCTGTGGCAAATGGCAATACGGATTGCATCAAGAAACCGGTACCTGTTACGGAAGAATGGGCTTCGAATGAGGCCTCCATGTTCACGATTGAATTGATGACAAAAATAATGCCGCGTCTTTCAATTAATAAAGCAACCTGTACCAAATGCGGAGAGTGTCAAAACGGCTGTCCTATAAATGGTATTGATACTGAATCCGATCCGCCCAGGATTCAGGAACCATGTATCTTTTGCTGGCACTGCGCAAACATCTGTCCTACATGCTCTGTTGAGGCGGATTGGAGCATGCTGGTTGAAATGGCACCAGGCAATTACAAGCGTTATATAGAAGCATTAAATAATGCTCAGGCAAGAGGTGAATTTAGATGGTTAATAGGACCTGATTCAATAAGTTATGATGCCCCCCTTTATCAACAACGAGAGAGGAAAACCAAGAAGGACTATGAATAAAGATGAAAATAACTTTTCCTATTGCCAGACCACATTAAAGTGGTATAATATCACGTTACATCATGAACTCATTCATTTTGGTTTTCAGGGGTAACTTCAGTTATAGAAAGAAATCGTGATTTAATAGTCTTTGATAACCCGCATGTAGAAATAGTATAAACGTTTAAATATTATACTGTTTTGTTGTTGTTCTAAAGGACTGTCGCAAGAGGAGTTAGAATAACCAGCTTGCTTCTACCTCCCCAATCGGCATTATTTATATTGACGGATTTAAACCATTAAAAGGAGGTTAGGATGCAAAGCAAGAAGCTCTATGTTGGTAATCTTAGTTATTCAGTATCCAGGGAAGATCTGGAAAAGTTGTTTTCCCAATATGGTGAGATTGTTGAGGCCAAATTAATTCAAGGAAAGGGGTTTGGATTTATTGAAATGTCCCGCCAATTAGAAGCCGAAAAAGCAAAGGAAACATTGAACGGTTCCGAGTTTAAAGGACGCACTTTGCGAGTAAGTGAGGCCCGCCCATCAAGGGAGAGACAAAAGAGAGGCAATCGAAGGTTTTAATATAGGGGAAGCAATGAGTGCAAAGTATCAAAGGGCTTTCAATTGCATATAATCCGCTTTATAGATAAAAATGGCCAAATATGTTTCGGACATAATTACCAGGATGACACTGCCATACTGCTGGAAGGTCGACTATTCGAAGGGCTGAAAGATTCCGGCAGGCCGGTCCCTGTAAAAAAATTATTGGCACCTGTGCAGCCTCCAGCTATTCTTTGTATCGGACTTAATTATTACAACCACTCCAGGGAATTAGGAGCGGAGTCTCCTAAATATCCGGTATTATTCATGAAAAACCCGGCAGCCGTCAACCACCCCGGAGATCCAATCATACTGCCGTCTTCTTGCATGGATCCCCTGCAGGTTGATTATGAAGTTGAGCTGGCCGTGATAATTGGCAAATCCGCAAAAGATGTGCCTGCAGAAGAGGCTCTTAATTACGTGCTGGGATATACTATCGGTAATGACGTATCTGCAAGACAATGGCAGAAACATAGCGGTGGCGGCCAATGGGTGCGAAGTAAAAGTTTCGACACATTCTGTCCGTTGGGACCTGAGATGGTCACAACAGACGAGATTCCTGACCCACAAACGCTTCAACTGAAGTGTTTTCTTAATGGTCAGATTATGCAGGATGCCAATACATCTGATATGATCTTCCCTGTAGCCACACTTATTGAGTACCTGTCAAACAGTACAACCCTTCTACCAGGTACGGTTATTCTGACCGGTACGCCTGGTGGCGTTGGTTTTACACGAACACCTGCTGTGTATCTCAAGCCCGGTGATGTAGTTGAATTAACCGTTGAGGTGATAGGCACATTGATCAATACAGTTGCAGGCTGTGAATAACCTAACAATGGGTTAATTCTTCCCATTATCTACTTTTCATTTTTAATCTTTTCCAATATCTTTTCCTTATAGCCTTTTTATGTTCCTGAAAACTCTTTGAAAATTTATGCGTAATACCATCAAGGGAAACAAAAAAGAGATATTTAACATTTGCAGGATAAATAGCGGATAGTATAGATTTTAATCCGGGATTTGCAATGGGGTGGGGCGGAACCCCTTGATATAAATAGGTATTTGTCGGGATATTATTTTTGAGGTCTCTTTTATATATTCGCCTTGGAGGAGTATCCAGGCTATAGATTACTGTGGGATCACTTTCAAGTTTCATTCCTAATCTAAGACGATTGTGAAAAACTGCAGAAATTAATGGCTTTTCACTGTCTATATTAGCTTCTTTTTCTATCATTGACGCCAGTGTAACAACCTGGTTTAAGGAAAGTTTAAGTTCTTTTGCTCTGTCGATAAGTTCTGAAGTTAAATTTTTCTTAAATCTTTTTACCATATTTATCAAAATATTTTTTTCTCCAAAACTTTTTGTAAATTTGTAAGTGTCCGGAAAGAGATAGCCCTCCAGTGTTTTGGATTGTATGTTAAGATATTTGACGAAATCAGGGGAACAGGCAAATTTAATAAATTTTTCTTTATTAATCAGTTTCTTCTGGGAAAGAAGTTTTGCAATTTGATAGATGTTATATCCTTCCGGAATGGTAACTTTATATTTCAGTTCCTCTCCTTTTATAATTTTTCTGAGAACTTCTCCCGGCAATGAATGAGAAGGAAATAAATATTCACCGGCTTTAAGTTTGTCGGCTTTTCCAATAAGTTTTACAATCAAGGCAAAAGTTCTTCTGCTTGTAATTAACTTTTCTCTCTCAAGAATGTGCGTAATTTCCTTAAGATTACTATTTTGGGGAATAGTAATTATCTTACTTTTATTAAGGGTAGAAGGCACGGCAAAATAAATTAATAAGGAGATGACAGAAAGAAAGATCCCCAGGATAATAAAGAGAATTAAAATAGTAATAACATTTGACTTCATGTTAAAAATTTCCGTTCTTTTTTTTTCGGTGACTTAAATAGTCCAGATAACCCTGAAGTATAAATACTGCTGATAATTTATCCACAATCTTTTTTCTTTTTTTTCGGCTTACATTGGCCCCTATTAAATTTTTTGTAACGGCAACAGTGGATAATCTTTCATCCCATGTTCTTATCGGAATGTTTACTTTATTTTTTAAATTTTTTACGATTTTCATAACCTGTCTCCCCTGAGTCCCAAGAGTACCGTCCATATTTAGCGGCAGCCCTACCACTATCTTCACCACTCCATAATCATCAACCAACTCTTTAATTTGTGTAAAAAACGCTTCCTGTTCATTAACGTGAATTGTTGAAAGGGGCTGTGCACTAAAACCTATTTCATCACTTATAGATACCCCGACTCTTTTTTCCCCCAGATCCAAACCTAAAATACGCAAACATTTATCCTTTAAAAATAGATATAAAACAGTAAAATCGTGTTATCCTTATAATCATTTTTATTTATATTTAACAATACTGGATTTTTTTCTAATTAATTATTAAATTATATATAAAAAATCAGTCATTTAAAAGTAATTTGCCGTTTATTTTAAATGGAGACAAAAAATGTATGCTGTT
>JAXHUS010000465.1:0-2186 GCA_034189305.1 Thermodesulfobacteriota bacterium
CTGGGTACTCCGCAGAAGTTGACTGGTGTTAATGGGGCGGTGGTTTGGAGTGCTAAGTACTCTTCTTTTGGTGAGGCACAAGTCGAAGTTGAGACGGTTGAGAATAATTTGAGGCTTCCTGGCCAATATTATGATCAAGAAACTGGGCTGTATTATAACTTCTTCAGATACTATGATACGAAAACCGGAAGATATCTGAGGGCTGATCCGATTGGATTGTTTTCTGGAGAACTGAATATAGGCGAGAGAAACCATTTGTACTTGTATGCAAAGGTTAACCCCGCAAATTTACAAGACCCTTATGGTTTGCTTCCTATGGACCCAAGGTGCTGGTATGCAGTTTGGAAGGCGAAAAAAGAATGCGGTGAAAAATATGATTCAGCAGTGCAGCAAGCTCATGATTATTTTGACTGGTGTGAAAAAGCTTGGTGGTATTGTTATACCAATGGGCAATTTATACCTACTGGCACCGAGTTGTCATGCAATCAACAGCCTAGTAAAGATGAATGCAAGCATTTTAAGAAATACGGTTGTGCATCTGACGCTAGAAAATCGTGCATGGATTCACCTCAGTTTAAGAATTTTGTGGGACAGACAGCTATATGTGTTAAGGCAGCTGTAAATGCAGGTAGAAAATGCTTATGGTTTTAAGAAAAGTCAAGCTCCAAAAAATATTATGGGCTTTTATTCTACTATTAGTGGTTTGTGGTAGTATATGGGCAGTATGTGCGATTTACGAATTTGATAGGGAAGGAAAAAAACTATCAAAAGAATTTTTTGGAATAGAAAAACTTGCAGAAATGGAAAGGACTTTCAAGAATAAACCAACTATAGAAAGTGGTGTAGTTCTCTTGGAAAAATATGCTTTCCTAATCAAAAATTACGATAAAGCTTTATTTTACGGTAAGACATGCATAGACCTAGGGGCAAATGATACTCAAGTAGGATGGCTTGTCAACTTGTGGATTGCAAAGGTGTACACAAAAGTAGGGGATTTAGAGAAGGCTCGTTATTACCTTGGTAATGCTTTTGAACTGGATTCCAGTGACCTGATTAAAGAAAATAAGTCCATTGAAAGCTTGGAACTACAGCATGTTTTCGATAGCATGAAAAGGGAAACAAGGAAAAAATAAAAATATGAAGTGGAACCGGGGGACGGTCATGGAACCGGGGGACGGTCATATGAAGATAAGTAACGTGGAAGCGTGGTTAAGTTTCTAAGATTTGATAGAAGGCGGTTAAGGATTTTAACTTTAACCGCTTTTTCCTTTTTGGAGGAGGCATGAGGAGGGAGCCCTATTGGGTCGAAGGGAATGCGGAGGCGTGTCGTAGGTGGCTGAAGGGGACGAAGGGAACGTAGCATTGCGGTAGTTTACATAAAGCAGTTCTTTATGTAAAAGCGGAGCGAGGGGAGGTGAATGGGCGGAAGGGTTGCAAAATAAAGCAAGCCTTGTGCCCATCCAGCCACGTCGGATAATGACGTCATTATAGGATGTGCCGAGCGTAGCGGCTTCCCGCAATGTAGAGCGACCGAGTTCCCGAAAGCCGTCGAAGGCAGCCCGTAGCATGGGGGTGGGCGGGGTATAAAGCGACCAAAGGGAGCGTATAAAATAAACAGGGCTGAAGGATGCGGCAGCGGAAAACCCGAAGGGTTTGAAGCCCTCAGACAAAGACCTTCCGCTATTCTTTGGGTGGAGGGCGGGTCAAGATCAAAATAGTTAAGGACTGAAGGGGGCGGTAGCGTAGGCCCGAAGGGCCGAATCCCGATCCCCAAAGACCGTTCTGTAAATGGTCGTGATAAATTGAGCCAATAATGGTCGTTTAAAAGTGAGCCACCCTGGTAGAGGAAAGGGATTAAGTGTAAGATAAGAAATTTAATCCCATTGAGATAGGAGGACGGCTTTGAAAAAAAGGGGACCATATTGGACATTTTCACATTGAAGGGAAGGGGACTTAGCCAAAGGAAGATAGCGCGGAAGTTGGGAATCAGCCGTAATACGGTTAAGAAGTATCTTGAAAACCCTGAGTTTCCAGATAGTCAAAAAAGGAAAGGGAGGAGGGAAAGCGCTGTTTGTCAAGGTAGTTGTCGCATGAAAGCGATTTTTTTTGACAGCCAAATGTCTCATAGAGTTGTTAACAATCACGCAACATTTAGATGGACGGCGCCATCGTTGCCGGCTTTAGGG
>JAXHUS010000466.1:0-2619 GCA_034189305.1 Thermodesulfobacteriota bacterium
TTTAAGTCTTTTTTTGATTATGATTACTATGTTCCACAGGTTATGCTAATCTTCTGGATTATTCTTGCACTTTTTTTTAAAACAAAAGACAAGAAAACTGAATTGGAATTGCCATTTAATATATGGGAAGGGAAACTCCTGAAGTTCCTTCTTACTTTCTTTCTTTTCTGTTACCTTGTTACTATATCAAACTTTTTATTAGCTAATCACTATTTTAAAAAAGGATTCTTTCTTTTTTCCCAGGGAAAATACAAAGAGGCGGAGCAGAAAATTAAAGGGGCAATTAGAAAAAATCCTGATTATGATCTTTATCATGCCTTTTTAGCAAGAATTTATCTTGAAGAATTTCATTTAAAAAAGGATTATAATTTTATAAAATATAGCATAACAGCTTTAAATAATGCTATTTTACTAAACCCTTTCTATGCTTATCATTACAAAGAAGTAGCAAAATTTTATAATTTAACGGGACAGAAGGATAAAGCAATTTTAATGCAAAAAGAAGCGATAAAACATTATCCTACCAATCATAAATTTATTTTAGGACTTGCAAAACTATATCTTGAAAAAAATGATAGTGAAAATGCAAAAATCTGTCTAAAAAAGATTTTGGAAATAGCCCCATTTAATAAAGAAGCAATAGAACTTATGAAAAGCCTATCTGGAAAATGATACCTAAAAAACATTTCAATAAAATTTTTATCCTTTTAGCTTTTCTTGTGCTAAGTATTTCTGTTTATCAGATGCAGATATGCCTGAATAAAATTCGAGTGGTAGATAAAACGGAACGGCTTATGTATCTTCCCGGTGGACAGTATCTTAAGCCTTTGACTTTAGGTTATACGAGCCTTGTTTCAGATTTTTTGTGGATGAAGGCTGTTATATATTTTGGCGGTCACTACGTGACCGACAAAAGTTACCCCTGGCTTTATCATATTCTGGATTTAGTTACAACCCTTGACCCTTATTTCAAATTTCCATATGAATTTGGAGGAATAATACTTTCAATTGAAGAAGGAAATGTTGAAAAAAGTAATATGCTTCTTAAAAAGGGAATAAAATATTTCCCTTCCTATTGGAGATTTTATAATTATCTTGGATTTAATTATTTTTATTATCTTAAAGATTCAAAAAAAGCCGCCCATTATATAAAAATTGCTGCAACTTTACCGGATCATCCCGGATATCTTCCCTATCTTGCTGCAAGTTTAATGACCAGCGGAGGAGAGACAGAATCAGCAATACTCTTTTTAATGGAAATCTATAGAAATACAAAGGATGAAAGGATTAAAGAAAATATTTTAAAAAAAATTGAACAGGTAAAGAGAGGAAAAATTCCGAAGAAATTGAAGAAACTTCTGGATTAAGATAACATACATGACATACGATTACATCCAGGCATTGAAAAAGAATTCAGGAGACAGAATTCAAAAGGGAGATGGAATAATTTATTCTGCGAACTCTCAGTCCTGCTTTCTAATTTCGCTATTTTTATATAAAATTAATTAGATGGGAAAATATGGTTGCAATTGAAATTTCAAATTTGAGTAAAAGATATATAAGTAGTTTTGGACTTAAAAAAATTTTAGCCCTGGATAACTTAAACTTAAAGATTTTTAAAGGAGAAATATTTGGTTTTTTAGGACCAAACGGAGCGGGGAAGACTACAACCCTGAAATTAATTTTAGGTTTAATCTTCCCGACAACAGGAAGCATAAAAATTTTTAACAGGGACATCAGGGATTTTAAGGTAAAAAAGGATATAGGGTTTTTGCCGGAGAATCCATATTTTTACGAATATCTTACCGGGGAAGAGTTTTTGAACTTTTACGGGAGACTTTTTAATATATCTAAAAAAGAGTTGAGGGAGAAAACAAAGGAGTTTTTTATTAATTTTGGTCTTATGAGATTCCGAAAGTTACCTCTACGAAAATATTCAAAAGGAATGCTGCAAAAAATAGGATTGGCTCAGGCCCTTATTAATGAACCCCAATTAATAATATTGGATGAACCGATGTCGGGCCTGGACCCATTAGGAAGAAAGGAAATAAGGGATATTATCCTGAAGTTAAAAGAGGAAGGTAAAACAGTGTTTTTTAGCACACATATCCTTCAGGATGTGGAAATGATCTGTGACAGGGTTGGGATTTTAAACCGGGGAAGGCTAGTTGAAGCGGGAAAACTTGAGGAGATGCTTACTACAAAAATCCATTCTATTGAAATCTGTTTCAGAAAGGTTTCAGGAAATGGTATGGAGAAACTTAACGAATTAACCCCCACAACTTTTATTCGAGGAGAAGATATATTTGTGATTGTTCCTGAATTAGAGATTGCAAAAAAAATATTAAATATCGTATATAAATATGGAGGTGAGATTGTTTCGTATATCCCGAGAAGGGAGACCTTGGAAGAATATTTTATTCGAGAGATAGAGGGGAAGTAATACAGCAAAGTGACAAAAGTAAAAAAAATTAAAATAGAAAATTAACGGGGCATTTTAGGGCACTTTTAACTTAAAATTTTATTTTATTATGAAGATTGCACTAATTGCTTTAAATACATTCAAAGAAGCCATTAGGGATAAAATTCTTTACAATCTGTTGATCTTCGCTCTTTTTA
>JAXHUS010000467.1:0-2990 GCA_034189305.1 Thermodesulfobacteriota bacterium
AATATCAGCGACCGCTCTTGTGTCTTTTGTAATCAATGAAACTATGACAAAAGAGCCGATAGTTAATTTAAGGGTATTTAAAGACCGCTCTTTTTCTATCGGCTGCTTAACGCAGTTCACCGGATTTTTCGCCTTTTTTGGCAGTGTTGTCCTTTTAACCCTTTATGTCCAGAGGTTAATGGGTTATACGGCATTCCTGGCCGGCGTCGTTTTTGGTCCTGCAGCGGTTATCAATCTTTTAATCTTTCCGATTGTGGGAAGGCTTATCCGCTTTGTTGATGCCCGCTATCTTTTAAGTTTCGGCATTCTTGGCAATGCCCTGGCCCTTTATCTTATGGCCCACTTTAATCTTGAGGTAGGTTTCTGGAATATCGTCTGGCTCAGGGTGATCCAGGCAGTGGGCCTGGCATTTTTTTTTGTTCCCTTGGCCACTGTTACTTTCATAGAAATAAAAAAAGAGGAAATCGGTAATGCCACTGCTGTTTATAATCTTTTACGCAATCTTGGAGCAAGCTTTGGCACATCTGTTGTTGCCACCATACTTTCCCGCCGTGCTCAATTTCACCAGAGCAGATTGACAGAACATTTAACTCCTTCTGATCTGTCCTTTCAACAGTATTATGAAGGTCTAAGGCATATTTTACCATCCGGGTTTCATACTATTGGAGCAATCTATAATGAACTGCTGCGTCAGGCCTTAATGATGGCATTCAACGATGCATTCTTCTTTTGTGGTGTTCTTTTTATCCTCCTGCTGTCCAGTTTAATTGTCCTTAAAAAGGCAAAAGGGTTATCGGCTTAATGTTATCAGATATAAGCAAAGGGGATGAATATTGTGGCTGCATACCGATTATTTTAAACGGACTGACGGTTTTTCTTTAACAAAATACGTAAAAATTTTTAAGGAAACTCCAGTTTAATTTTTGCTTGACAACCTTTATCATATTAGTATGTTCTATATTATTTAAATTAATCGAGTTTTTAAAATTGGCTGTTGAAATTCAAAAATATTGGCATCTATTATGGTCAATTATCACCATCTTTAGTTGTTTCTATATTGTACTTTTGATTATCCTCTATTTTTTTCAATCACATCTTATTTACTATCCATCGCGAAAAATTGCCGCAACTCCTGATATTATAGGAATTCCTTATAAGGAGGTTTCTTTTAAAACGGAAGATGGAATAACACTGTCTGCATGGTATATACCGGCTTTAAGGCCGAAAAATGTAATTTTATTCTGTCACGGCAATGCCGGTAATATTGGAGACCGTCTTGAATCTATACAGATCTTCTATAATATGGGGCTCAGTATATTCATTTTTGACTATAGAGGTTACGGCAAAAGCGAAGGGAAAGCTTCAGAAAAAGGGACATATCTTGATTCTGAAGCTGCATGGAGGTATCTGGTTAATGAACAGGACATTCCCCCGGAGAGGATTATTATCTTTGGCCGTTCCCTTGGCGGTGCAATTGCATCCCGGCTTGCCCAAAATAATACCCCTAAAGGGTTGATTCTGGAATCTTCATTTACTTCTGTTAAGGATATTGCCTCAAAATTTTACCCTTTTCTACCGGTCAAATTACTTTCACGATTCAGTTATGCAACGCTCGATTATGTAAAGAAAGTTAACTGCCCGGTTTTTATTATCCATAGCCGTGATGATGAAATAATACCTTTCAGTCATGGCATTACCCTTTTTGATACTGCGAATGATCCAAAGGCATTCCTTGAACTAAAAGGTTCTCATAATGAAGGATTTATAACCTCACTCCATTGTTATAAAAACGGTTTGAATACTTTTATTTCCAGGTATGGCGGGTGATATAAAGAACCTGCTGATGTCTTATTTTCTGATGTAAGGCTAAAATCATATAAATTTAACCCGTACAAGTAATGTCGATTGATTGTTGTCAGTTAAAAATAAATGGAGAAGGCAATGAAGTGAACATATAGAAAAATTTGATAGAATAAAGGGTTAATGATAAAGTAACATAGACTATTCATTCCAATAATTTAAATAATATGAAGCCTAAAAGATATATAGTGTGGTCGAAAAATGAGATTGATCTTAATGACCCTTTCCAGAAAAAGTGGTATATCAAACAGGTATTAACCAATGGAAAAGCAGTAGATATTGCACTTCTTGATTTAAATGAAATAAAGTTGCTCCTTCCCGAATTGGATCTGCCCTGGGATATAAAAGCACTTTGGGAAGATTATTTTAGTGTTAAAAAGTAAAGGAATTATAACAAACTTACAGAGAGAAAGTCTACTTTCCTTCAGTTCTATCGCTGATTCTCAATACTTTTATCTTACAGGAGGAACTGCTTTAGCTGAGTTTTATATGGGCCATAGATTATCCTATGACCTGGATCTGTTTACTACTGAAAAAGGGCTTGTCGTACCATTTTCCAGAATAATGGAGCAGCGATATAGAGATATGGGATTTTCCATAAATGTTGTCAGAAGATTTCAAACATTTGTAGAGTTTGAACTGAATAAAGAAACCGAAAAAACTGTGGTTCAATTAGCCTATGATTCGCCCTTTCGATTTGAGGAACCAGTTGATTCAGACCTTGGCGTAAAAATAAATGACTATAAGGATATTATAGTAGACAAAACTCTTACTTTCTTTGGAAGGGCAGAGCCAAGAGATGCTGTAGATTTATTTTTTATTTTGAGACATGAAAATTTCTGGCAGCTTACCGAACTTGCTTCTAAAAAAGATCCTGGATTTGACCTTTACTGGATGGCAGTAGCATTAGGGAAGTTGAGCAGGTTTCCCGATAATATAACAAAATGGCCTGTGCAAATGCTGGTAGAGATTAATGTTCGGGAAATGAAGGATATATTTTTAAATTTTGCAAGGGAAATTATGGATAAAATTAATAAAGATAAAAAATAATTTCTTTATCTTTTATATCTCTTTTATAAAGCTTCCGATTATACCAAAACCATCTAAAATGGAAAGGCTCTTTAAGGAAC
>JAXHUS010000468.1:0-8278 GCA_034189305.1 Thermodesulfobacteriota bacterium
ATAAAAAATACCCTCTTAATAATATGGAAATTATAATACTGAACAAACTTCTTGATAACTGGTCTGGGGGATTTCATTTTTACGGAGACTTTTGGCACTTCGATATAGGGAGTAAAAAAAGGAGATGGTAATGGACTATAAAATAGAATATTTGCAAGACACAGAATTTGATTTGCCAAGTTTAGTAGAAGCTATTTTGACATATTGTCATACCACAGGTGAAGATGCTATAGAAATATTAAAAAAAGCATTGGAATGTAAAAGTAATCCCTATTATTGTACCGTTCTGTTACTGAACGAAGGAAACTGTGTGGAAGGATTTATAATAGGGTGGTTGCTTCAGAAAATCAATACGGCGTTTGTTGGTGCTGTATATAATGTAAGCACAAAAAAGGGGGGAATGGTTTTAAACAAATTTGAGCAATGGTGTACTGATTATAGCGTAAAAACAGTGGAAGGAATTGTAAAGGATAGAATCTTGCCACTTTCTGAAATGTATGGATTTAAAAAGAAGTACAATGTAATAGAGAAGGAGATTTAAAGAATAAAATAACAGGAGGTTATTATGGGTGGAGAATCAGGTGGCAGTGAAGTAAAAGCAAGTCCAATGGCAGAAAAATATTCCCCTGAAGCTATGGGAACGTGGGGTGAATTTTTAGCAACAGGTGAACCGCCACCTCACATGAAAATGATTACAGGGCAAATGACAGAACAGAGAAGGAAACTTATTCCTCAATTAATGGGAAACATACAAAGGCTTATGTCTGGTGGTGCGATAGATTCTGCACAGGGACAGCAGATGTTGGCTGCACTCAAAGAAGGAATGACAAGTGCCCAAATTTCAATACCAAGGGATGCTTATATGGCAATGTTGCCGATAGCCCAAAGTGTATATGGTGCTACGGTTGGAAGTCCAATCGCTACTGTTCAGAAAGGAGAACCTATATGGCCTGGACTTGTTGGTGCTGCATTGGGTGCTGGAGCAAGTCTTGGTGGTGCAGGAATGATAAGTGGTGCTTTAAAAAGTAAACAAGACTAAACTGGAGGTGATTTAAAATGGCTGGCCCATGGGATGTGTTGGCAAAGGGAATATCTGAATCTGGCAAAACATTGCAACACGCAATGATAAAAGCTGCTCAAATAAAACAGCAGAAAGAGGAGAAGCTTGCAAAGAATTCGATAGAGCTTAAAAAACTGGAAAGGCAAAAACAGCAAGGCATATTTAATAATGCTGTTACTACTTACAATCTAACCAAAAACCCCAAAGTTTTTCTTGCGCCGGATGTCAAAAAATCTCTTGCCTCGTTTGGGCAAGACGCAAATGCTGTTGCAAAATTCATAGAAGAAGGGGGAGATTTAAATGCGGTATTAACACACATGGAAGATTTAACTCAACAACCCCCCGTAATTCAACCTTCTCCTGGTAGCGAAGCTGTTGGGGCATATTCTCCAATGCCATTCTTAGAAGCAAGAGGAAGGCAGTTTTGGCTTAAACCGGAAATTACAAAAGAACAGGAAACAAAACAATTAAAAGCTGTGAGCGATGCAAGAAGCATAGCGGAAGGATTTACTTCTTCTACAGGCAAACTTCCTTCAAGTATATTTTTAAGAAACGAACTTGCAAAAAGGGGTTATGACGAACATGAAAGTGAGATGGCTATTAGTAATTATTTTACGTCTGGCATAACTAAAGCTGCCCCAAAAGAACAAGAAAAAACTTATTATGATGAACAAGAAAATGCCTTTGTTACACGCAATAAATTTACAGGAGAGATAAAAGTTTCGCCTATTCCTGGTTTTGCAAAAACAGACAAGACAAGCATAACATATAAGACAAATGCAGAAACCGGTAATTTGGAGATGATAAAATATAATCATGCTACACATGAATTTAGCCGTCACGATACAGGTATTCCAGTCAAAGATTTCAGGAATGTATTTTTAAGTGATGCTAAAATGCTAAAATTCTCTATGGATTTTGTTAAACAGCAAGGATTTGACGGAAAGTTTGAATCAGAATCGGAGGCTATAGATACCGCCGAATTAGTAAAACAATTATCTGGTGGAAAAGTTAATGCTAAGGTTAGAAAGATAAAAGGAGCATGGATAGTTGATGTTTCTCCCCGAAAAAGAGTACCAATAACCAAAGAAAAATATGAGTATTTTATAGATATGGGAATAACTAATAAGCAAATGTTGGATAAGGGATATGATATTTCTCCTTATATATAAGAGTAGATTATGCTTACAATAGAAGAAGCAGAAAAAGAATACGAAAGAAGGCAACAAGAGAAAAAAAAGTTAGAATTATCTTCTGCTTCGCCAAAAGCTCCGCCAAAACAAATTTATAAACCGCCCAAAATCCATACATGGAAAGAACCAGGGTTTGCAGAAATGGTTGCAGTTCCTGCTTCAAGAGCTTTTTTGTCTGCATTGCCAGGTGGAGAATTTTTAGATTATGAATATTGGAAAGAAAGACAAAAACAAGGGATACTTCACGAAGTTCCATTTAAAGATATTGGAAAAGCAGCTTTTGAAGGAGCCACATGGGCTGTTGGCGGTAGGGTAGCAAGTGTTGCAGCAAAAAAAGGTGCTGTTGCTTTGTTTGCTAAAAAAATAGGAAAAAGAAAAGCCGAACTTATAGCAAAGAAAATAAGCGAAGGTGCAACCGAAACAGACGCAAGACTAGTTGTAGAAGCAGCCTTTAAAGAAATGTATAAAGCAGGAAAGCTTTCTAAGGCATTTATTCAAGAATTAGAAGGGTTAAGCGGAGTAACATCCGGTATATTGGGGAAAGGTAAAAATAAATTATTTAAAAGTGGCGAATATGTAAAAAACATGGGAAAAGCTTTTGAGAATAAAATTGATTCAATGCTTAAAGAGAAAGCTTTTATTGGTACTGAAGCCAAAGCGTTGGGAGAGAGAAAAGCATTGCCTCCGCCTTCTCAGTTGGGTGATCCGGTTCAAGGCTACCCAAGATATATAAGATCAACAGAAGAAGGCATTAGGATGCTTGAAGAAGGTGCCATAAGTGAGAAAACTATTATCCGCCCTTATCCGACTAAAGGTGCATTTATAAGAGAGGAAGCTCCACCAGAATATATTGAAGTTCTAAAAGGTAAAAATGTAAATATATTTAATATCGAAGAACTTGATAAAGCCCATAAGACAATGGTTGAAAATCTTAAAGTAATGGGCAAGGGCAAAGCAGCAAAATCAAATATAGCTCTTATTAATAAGGAGATGAGGGAATGGAAAAAGATTGTGAGGGCAAGAGAACAAAGGCAGATTAAGATTGAAACAGAAAGAACTAAAGTTGCCGAGAAATATGGTTTAATCGACAAGGGAGATACTGGTAATATTTTTGAAGCTGAAAAAGCAATAGGTGGAACAGAGACTACATTAATGCCTCCGACTGGTAAAACAAGTATGTTCGGAAAACTTCTTGTACCGGAACAAGTATTTTCTCGGGCAGGCATAACTGGAAGGAAAATATACGAACACGCTGTCGCTGCAAGGGTTAAATGGGATAGCGTTGAAGGTAATGCTCTCCATACTTTTAATGAAATAATAAAACCTTTTGAAAAAAATGCTGAAAAAATAGCACAGATACGTTTTTTACAAGAAAATATGAGCAAGCTTTCTCCCGCTGATTTGAGTAAATTTGACAAGGAACTTGTTGGTGTTGCACAGCAGATAACCAATAGAGTAACAATGCCTTTCTGGAATAGAGCAAAAGAAGTTTTTCCTGACTTAAAGTTTCATAAAGACTACTATCCACATTGGAAAGAACATGCTTATTTAAGAAATATAGCAAAAGAAGGAACACTTCAGTTTGATTCTGCCGGTATGAGAAACTATGAAAAGAAATTAGCAGAATTATCTGCCGAACACAATAAAATGGCCACTACATTGCTTGATGCGATTAAACGTGGAAAGCGTGGAGCGTTTAAATTTGCCTCATTTTATAAAGACAGAACCGACAGGTTGTTCCAATATAGAACGGATTATGTAGATGTTATGCGCCAATATCTTAAATCCGGTTCAGTTGCAGGCTATCAAAAAGAAGTGTTCACAGATTTTGCGGATGATATGGCTAAACAATGGATGACCACAAATCGGAGTATGTATAATTATTATAATTCATGGAAAGATGCTATATTCGGAAGTACTTCTTTCAAGGCAAACATAGGGGCAGAACAATTTGTTAATTCCCATCCAATGCTTAAAAAAATGTTCGGAGATAAATCGCAGCGTCCTATAGATGCCATTGCCAACGTTCTAACCAACTTTAATTACATGATGAAGATAGGAACATCATGGATTCGTTTCCCTATCTTAAACATGTCTCAAATGGGACTAACTACACTGCCGACAGTTGGAGTAAAAACGTTTACTAAGGGTTATGCAAGAATGTTTCCTAGTATCTGGAAAGGAAAAAATTTCCGAAAAGAGTGGTCGGTTGCCCATAAGCTCGGTGTTATAGATGTTGATTTTGCTCTTGCAGAAAATCTTGATGAACTCTATAAAATATCAAAATATGCTGGTATAGTTCCTCGTATTTCGGAAACAATTAACAGGGGACATGCGTTTGGGTGTGGTATAGAAAAAATGATTAAACAAGGAATCCCTGAATCTAAGATATACGAAATGATGGATAAAATTTTAACTACAGATATTCCAACATCCGAAATGATTAAATTTTTTAAACCTGCAATCGACACAATTAAAAGAACCCAATTTTTTTATACAAGAGAATCTATGCCAATTATCACTGCCCATCCATTTGGAAAGGTGATGTATCAGTTTAAATCTTTTCCAGCACATTACCTGAATTTTCTAAAACAATCTTGGCAAAATGACAAGAAGGCGTTTGCAAAATCAATAGGTATTCTTGGAGTTTTAGGTGGAGGTTATAATATTCCTGGATACGAAAGATTAAGAGGCGAGGTTAGAAAACATTTTGGTGTAGATATGCCAAGAGGAGCAATAAGTGGATTTTTAGAAAAAACAGAATCACACATACCGGAAATTGCTAAAAAACCATATAGTGCATTTGTGGAAACTTCAAAATTGATTACAGAACCATTGGCTCAAGGTTTTAGTGTATTCAATATGCCTTACGATCCGAGTCAAGCATTATTGGGAGCAGCGCAGCCATTTTTTGATGTAGGATTAGCTCAATTTCAATCACCGGAACAAGCACAAAATAAATTGTATGCAACTTTAAAACAAATTAATCCTTCTTTTTCGGCAGCACTTAGAGGAGTTATTACTCCTTACGATATTACTCCGTCAAGACGTATTGTTGGTGAATATACTCCAGCACAAGCTATGAGGCTTGAATATTCACCGAGGGCTGTTCGTTTCCAAGCTATGGCAGAAATGGTAGACTGGCAAATGCAGAATAATTGGGGAAAATTTTTTGAGGTTAAAAAATGGGCAGAAAAAAGAGGCGTAAAATGGGGCAAAAAAGATATGACTACCATTAAAAGCCGTGCTACCAAAAAAAAGAAAGAAGAATTAGGTATTACTGCTACACCAAGCGAAAAATATTTTGGGACAAGTAGCGAATTCGGATTTTAACCATCACAGCACCCAGTCCAATGTTTTAATTTCTCTTTCTATTTTATTCCATTCGTCTTGTTCTTTCTGAGATAGTTCTGCAAATCGTCTATTCATTAAATTCCTGACTTCTTCATTCCATTTATAAAACCGGTACATCAAAAAATTAATTTTACTTCTGAAACTGTATAACATTTCTTGATTAGTTTTTTCTTCGGTTTTCCCTACAGGTTTAATCATTATTACAATCTCCCTTCTATTTTTGTCATGCCATGTTTTATTACTTTTTCAAGTTCCTCGGAAAATTCGATTAACAGAAAACACAAATTTCTATATTCAATCAGGCGGGCTTTGTCTATTGTTTTATTGTCTACTCCAAACCTTTCCACAAATTGTCTTGCCATTATATATAGCTTAATAATATGAGATTGTACTATATGTGTAAAAATTAAATAAAATGTTTTAGAGGAGACAGTTTTATTAATTCTTTCTCCGATTTCTTTAATAAGCTTTGTATCATAATCTTTATTTAATACTATTTTGTTTAATTGTTCAAGAATCTCTTTCGAGGTGTTTCTTATCCCTTTTATAAAATCAATCGAATAGGTCAGTACATTATTTATAGTATATAAATCGCTTATTTCCTGGACAGATAAATTATTTTCTATTATTTTATGGGTATCTATTGGTTTGTTCATATATTTATTTTTTGCTTCTTTTAATGTCATTACTTTACAACCGATTATTTTAGCTCCACCCTCAGTAGCATTGATATTTTCACCACCGTATAAATTAATATCGTATTCAAATCTTTTAAGCATACCTACCCATGTATTTAAACTCTCTATCATTTTCCCATTATTACCCATAACCATTGTTCTTTGTCTTATCAGTTCGGACTTTAAAAGTCCTTCACGTGCATGGTCAGCACCAGTTGCATGAGAAATGCCATCTTCTCCAAACGCCAGGTCTTGCCCGACCAATACTATAGGATTACACCCCATCATTTTGGCAGCCACAAATGCCATGTTTGTTACTGATTTTCCTGTATCCAGAACACCCCTATTTATTGCCAACCATTCAAATTGTGCAAATTTCCTGAACAATAATAAATGTTTGCCTTTCCATTCTTTATAAGTTTCCGGTTTTAAAACAGGACATGAGAGTAATCGTATATCACTTATAGTTTTATCATGCTTATTATCTATTTGTGTGAAATGATTTTTTGTGCTTAGATTTCTTTCAATGCTAACGGCAAACTGAGGTTTGATCTGTGCATTTAATAAAGTCCTCAAGCTTGCATCCGCACTAAACAGAAGGGCATTTTTATCCAAACCGATTAATTCTTGTATGTTTTTGTTAAGGCTAGGACCGGTAGCAATTATAACAGCAGGAACGTCTTTAAACTTTCCATATAGTTGTTTTATATCCGGTTCTTTGCTAATTATATCTACATTACTAATTATATTTTCCAGTCCCAAAAAACTATCATACGGTTCGTTTCCATAATAACTCAAGGTATCTTCCAGTGCTACACTAAATTCACCTAAAATTCTCATATAGTGTTCTTTGTGATAATTAAACAAAACAGGATGTTCTATAAACTCAATAGCACCAAGTTGGGCTTTCATGTCAGCAAAAGGGCTTTTTCCTGTTTTGTCGATAGGCTTTAAATAATCTAATAATTGAATGTAAAGATTCTCTTCGCCACCGATTATGTAAAGTGCTTTCTCTTCAAGGAGTTTACTTACTTCATTTGTTTCCAGAAATATTTTTATAAGTTCAATGTCTTTTTCTATAATTAATATAGGGCAAGCAATCTTCTGCCCAATGAATTTAATAATAACCCTCAAACCTGCCCCGCTACCCAAACCTAATAATATAATCATTGTCGGGAATTTTAATTTATTCTTGCTAATGAAATGCCCTTCAAATTCGGTATAGATTGGTTCTTCTATAGTTCCTTCTTTGTTTGTCAATACATTTGATTGTATCCGCCAATTCTTTATTTTATTAATTCTTGTAAGCTTATGATAGATGTAGGGATTTGTTTTTTTAAGAACACTCATATTTGCTTCAAAAAAGTTATCGGTATCGGAGTTTATAGGATTTGTTTTGCTCTTTTTGGTTTTCTTTATTCTTAGTTTTTTACTCAACTGTACCTCCTTTGCTGTTTTCAATAACTGCAATAATTTTACTCAAGTCTAAATTTTTAACTACGATGCGATAAAATATCTTTCGCTTTTCTTTTTGTATTGGGAGAAAAAGGCTTTCTTTTCTTAGATAATTAAGAAGCTCCTGATCTATTTCGGGCATTCCCTTTATGGTTATTTCATAATACATTATTTTTCCTCCTCTTTGTCTTTCGATTTTCCAAGAACCAAACAATCCACCATTTCTCCAATTATATACTTTACCGGTATGTTTGGTATCATAGCTTCAAAGGGTCTGTATCGACTACCATCTAATTCCAACTCCCCAACAGGCGACCGATATAAGAAATATATTATTTTTATATTTGAACTGGTCAACCATTTGGGAACTCTTTGCCTATATTTATATTCAATATCATTTATTGCTAAATCACCATAGTTTTTAGGAACTCTAATCAAATAAGCAATAATATCTGTCTTGTATTTAAATTCTATTGGTTTTTCCGGTTGTTTTTCCATTTAGTATTACCTCCTTAGTTAAATTATCATCCTAGTATTCA
>JAXHUS010000469.1:0-3783 GCA_034189305.1 Thermodesulfobacteriota bacterium
TGTCCATTAAGATAGGCAGGCCGGTCAAATGGATTGAAGATAGAAGGGAGAATTTGACGGCCGGTCAATGTGGAAGCGATAGAATACTTGAGGCTGAGGCTGCCGTTAAAAAAGATGGAACAATCCTGGCTATAAAAACTAAGATTATAGACAATGTAGGCGCTTACCTGAGGTTTCCGGAACCGATCGGTTTAATAAGGGCATTTCAGACGGTACTTGGCTGTTATAAAATAAAAAATTTATTAATGGATTTATATACAGTTAATACAAATGAACTTCCTTCAGGTCCAAACCGGGGATATGGCTGCCAGTCATTCTATTTTCAATTAGAAAGACTGGTTGATTTAGTGGGTAAAAAATTAGGATTGGACCCGGTTGAGATTAGAAAGAGAAATTTTATCCAACCCGAGGAATTTCCTTATACAACAGCGGTTGGTTGCATTTATGACAGTGGAAATTATCAAGAAACTTTAAGAAAAGCACTGGAGATGGTGGATTACGAAAAGATACGAAAAGAACAGGAAAGATTAAGAAAAGAGGGGAAATATACTGGTATTGGCATTACAACAATTGTAGAACCTGCCGCCTCTAATATGGCGGAATTTTTTATTGTAACTGAAAAATTCCCTCTCTCCGGCTCCACCGAAGCTGCTAAGGTAAAAATTGAACCCTCAGGAAAAATTACAGCATCTGTAGGTTCATGCCCCCAGGGTCAAGGTCATGAAACCATAGTAGCTCAAATCATTGCTGATGAATTTTCCGTTAATACGGATGATGTACATGTGCTTCCCGGGTTTGATTCCTCCACACATCCATGGACAACAGCATCCGGAACATGGGGCAGCCGTTTTGCTGCGGTTGGTCCTGATGCTGTAATTTTAGCCTGCAGAAAAATAAAAGAGAAGGTATTTAAGATTGCAGCCCATATCCTTCATGATAAACCTGAAAATTTAGAGATGAAGGATGGAATGGTTCAGGTGAAAGGAACTCCTCAAAAGGCATTACCTCTGGAGGCAGTTTCCGGAATGTCTTATTACCATACACTCGTATTGCCACCTGATATGGAACCGGGACTTGAAGCAACCCACGTTTTTAATTTCCCTACAGTTAATATGCCGGATGACAAACGAAGAATTAATCTTGCCAGTACGTACGGAAATTCTGTACATATTGCTGTTGTTGAAGTAGACATAGAAACCGGCCAGGTAAAAATCTTAAAGTATATAGTAGTGAGTGATTGCGGAAAGATGATAAACCCTATGACTGTTGATGGTCAAATTCATGGTGGTGTAATACATGGGATAGGAGGAGGTCTTCAAGAAGAGTTAATCTATGATGATGATGGTCAATTGCTTACGGCCACTTTTATAGATTATTTGGTGCCGACTGCGGTAGAAGCCCCAAATATTGAAGTGGGACACATAGAAACACCTTCCCCTTTTAATATTCTGGGAACAAAGGGTATGGGGGAGGGTGGATCCATTCCTTCCCCTGCAGTTTTAGCCAGTGCCGTTGAAGATGCCCTGTCACCATTTGGAGTTACAATAACTGAATTGCCACTGGCACCTGAAAAAATCTGGAAATCAATAAAATCTAAAAAATGAGGGGAGTATTATGATACCAAAGAATTTTGAATATTTTGTTCCTTCCAGTTTAGATGAAGCCATATCTTTACTTGAAAAATATGGAGAAGATGCAAAGTTGATGGCAGGAGGCCAGAGCCTTATACCGTTAATGAAATTGGGTCTGGGTTTTTTTGAATACATCATCAGTATTGATAGGATTCCAAATCTTTCTTATATCAATGAAATAAAAGGGTGTGGTGTAGCTATAGGAGGGTTAACCAACCATTCAATGATAGAAAATTCTGATTTAATTAAGTCTAAATATCCTTTACTTGCTGAAGCCGTAAGTTCGATAGGTGATGTTCAGGTCAGGAATCGGGGTACCATAGGCGGTAATTTATGCCATGCAGAACCGGCCGCTGATTATCCGCCGGTTATGGTAGCACTGAATGCAAAATTTAAGGTAATTGGACCAACAGGGGAAAGAACCATACATGCCCGGGATTTTATTACAGATATTTTCACCACCACCCTTGAATATAATGAAATTCTCACGGAAATTATACTCCCTGAACTCCCCGCCGGGACAGGAGGGGCATATCAAAGGTTAAGCAGGAGATCAGGTGACTTTGCAATTGTAAGTGTAGCCTCTTTAATTACCCTGGATGATGAAAATAATTGCAAGGATGTAAGCATTACTTTAGGTGCTGTTGGGTCAACGCCAATAAAAGCCGAGTTAGCGGAAACGATGCTTTTGGAAAAAAAACTAAATGAAACAATACTTGAAGACATATCTGAAAAAGTTTCGGAATTTGGAGAACCTACAACAGATATACATGCATCAGAAGAATATAGAAGAGAGATGATAAAGGTTTTTACTAAAAGGTGTTTAAAGTTAGCATTAAATAGAACAAAGGGGGAGGGAATAAAATGAAGCATAAGATTAAAGTAAAAATAAATGGGAGTGTTTATGAGACGGAGGTTGAGCCGAGACTTTTACTCGTGCACTTTATCCGGGATGTTTCGGGTTTAAAAGGTACCCACATAGGTTGTATGTCCAGTAAATGCGGGGCATGTACAGTGATATATAATGGTATGAGTGTTAAATCATGTACTATGTTTGCAGTACAGGCAGATGGAGGAGAGATATTAACTATTGAAGGGTTGGCTGAAAATGGAAAATTTCATCCTCTTCAGGAAACTTTTTGGGGAAATCATGCACTCCAGTGTGGATATTGTACCCCGGGGATGATAATGTCCGCTTATGCACTTCTTAAAAGGAATTCAACGCCGACTGAAGAAGAAATCAGAAAGGGAATATCTGGAAATCTCTGTCGTTGTACTGGGTATGTGAACATAGTCAAGGCAATTCAAAATGCTGCTCCTATAATGAAAGAATAAGGAAGAAAGGGGGAATTTTTATGATTTTTGGAGGTGCATTCGATATTCCTATCACCAGAGAAAAAATGTGGTCTTCCTTTGTTGAACATCCAGAATCGATGATTCCATTATTACCTGATTGTCAGGAATTTGAGACTATAAGTGAAAATGAGTACAAAGCTAAATTTAAAGTCGGTATTTCATCCATAAAAGGAGCAATGAATTTCCAATTTTTCGTTATTGAAAAAAATTCTCCTTCACAGATTAAACTCACAGGTCATGGAACCGGAATTCGTTCAGTAGTTGATATGGAAAGCATAATAAATTTAGAAATTATTCCGGATGGAGGGACAAAAGTATTGTTGAATTCGGATATTAAGGTTAGTGGTTTAATTGCAAGTGTTGGAACAAGGCTTATCTACACATTTACCGAAAAAAAAATCAATGAATTTTATAAGTCTATAAAAGAACATGTTGAAAAAGAACTGGATGTGATTGCTACTACTTATAATGACAGACCTACGAAGGAAAAAGGAATTTTTACAAAAATAAAGGGAAAATTCAAATAGGTCTTTATAAGTAAAGTAAATACTTTACTTGCTTTTAAAGCTCCTTTTTAGGGATTCCCAGGTTTGGTAATAAAGCCTACCCAGGCTAAAGAGGAGGAAACAATGGTAAAGAAATGGATTTTAAAAACAATAAAATCAGAACTATTAGCCCAAGTTCATGACACAAAAAAATAAACCTTTTAAAATCAAGGGGTTATGAGTCACAGAAGTCAAGTTTTGTCACTACAGATTTGATTTTTTATAAAATTGTCTTAATTATATTTCCTGGT
>JAXHUS010000047.1:0-2561 GCA_034189305.1 Thermodesulfobacteriota bacterium
TGTGAATTCTGGTTTGTTAAAAACTTTTAGAGTTCTTAAAGTCTTTTGAGAAAAAGCTTGACTGATCCCTGGTCCCTGTGAACTGTTACGAAGGATTTTAAATTTTAAAAGATTTTATATTGACTAATATATTTATTTACTTTAAAGTCTTAAGTCTTTTATGCCTATAAATTAAGGCCTTTTTAGAAGGGTGAATTAAGTTTTATTTCAGGGAAGGCAAAAATTTTAGCCACTGAATACAATCCAGGCATATTCAGGATTAAGATTAATTTTTAGCCTGCCTCATAAACTGGATAAAAGGAGGTATTTTAAGGGGCATATACAAAATAGATATAAGGAGCAATAAATGCAGCTTACTGAAAATGTTTATTATTATCCGGAAAACGGGATGTTGGATGCAAATACATATATTATAAAAGACAGGGAAAATATAATTATCGATATTGGTTTTGAAAATTATTTCCCTGAACTTTTTAATCAAATGGGGAAAGACGGATTTTCACCGGAGGACATAGGCATAGTTACCAATACCCATATCCATCTGGATCATTATTCCGGTAATAAGGCGTTCAAAGATGTTTCCGGCGCAAGGGTTTTAGTCCATCCGCTTTTTAAGGAACACTATGAGATAAGCGCTGCCGGAGTCGCACGAATGTTTGGTGTAGCTCCTGTTCCCCTGACTGATGACGGCGAGCTATCCCCGGATATATTTGAAGAAACGGAATTTAAAATATTTAACACTCCCGGACATTCCCAGGAAAGTCTTTGTTTTTATTCACAAAAATTAAAAGTTTTAATTTGCGGAGATTTAATATTTAAGGGGAATACAGGCAGAGTTGATTTTCCGGGTGGAAATCCTTCTCTTCTGAAAGAACACATTGGAAAGATGGCAAAGCTTGAGATTGAAATGGTTCTTCCTGGTCATATGGAATATGTAAAGGGAAGGGAAGAGGTTATACAAAACTTTAAATTTATTGAAGAATTTGTTTTAAATTGGCTGTAAAGACAGAGAGAATAATAATTCCTCGTGAGGATAATAAGAAGATTGTTGGAATATTGCATTTTCCCGAAAATACAACCTTCCCGTGTGTAATAACATGTCACGGCGCTTTTTCAAGCAAAGACAGCAGCAAATTTTTAGAAATTGCCCGTCATTTTAGCAGTGAAGGAATCGGAGTTTTTCGTTTTGACTTTCATGGCTGTGGTGAGAGTGATGGAGAACTTAGCAATGCCACCTTAAGTGAAAGGGTAAAAGACCTTGATTCTGTATTAAAAAAATTCACTGTCGATAAAAATATAAACAATATTGGACTTTTAGGAAGCAGTATGGGGGGTAATATCGCTATTATTAAAGCAGCGGAGGAAAAAGCAGTAAAGGCCCTTGTTATTCTATCCACTCCATCCAATTACAATGATCTTTCATCTTCCGACAGAGATAATCCTCACCTTATAAAAAAATACCGGGATGACGCATCGAAGTTTGATATTCCAACCCTGGCAGAAAGTATTGATATGCCCATTCTGGTTATTCACGGCACAAATGATGAGACGGTTCCGCCCCATCATGCAAAAACACTATTTGAGAATGTAAAGGGTGAAAAAGAATTACTTCTTCTTGAGGGTGGTGATCACAGTATACTTGATCCGAATCTTAGATATAAGGCTATCTCTAAAAGTCTTTTCTGGTTTAAAAAGTTCCTCCTACAGTAATTTTTAACTAAAATGCCTTCAAATATTTATATAGGTAAAAGATCTTCAAAGGAAGGCTGGATAAGTTTTGAAAGTGATCCTCATCATAAAAGAACCAGAGATGATATCTACGGCCGCTGTCTTCCCTGCATAGAAAATCTAAGAAAACAGTTAATTGCCGGTAAAAAGGAGATCCAATTAAAAGAGCCTTTAAACTGCTGGAAAGTTACAATAATTTTAAAAAATCTTGATGAATGTTATGAATTCCTTTCCCTATATGAAAATAAGTATCTTTTTAGGGATGTATACGGGAAGTTCGGTAGCGGAAGGAAGGATGCGGATACAAAAGTTACGGTTTTTCATACCCAGAGTGAAAAAGAAAGAGACACCCTATACAAAGAAGCAAAGGAGTGCCTCATGGTTTTAGGCCGGGAGCGAAATGTTTTTATTTCAAGGGGGTGTGCAAATCTTTACGGGGATATTTTAGGGGACTGGAAAAACTGGAAGGTTTTTACTCCTTTAAAAGATGGGGTTAATGTAAGAAAGAAAATAGAGATGTTAAACAAACTGCTTTATTATTCTTCATAATATCTACTTTTTATAAAGGAGCAGGTTCTGATAAAGTAATTACTTATATAGTCTGTGGTCTTATAAAGACTGAACTCTGAATCCGAAATATATAACAAATCCAGATGATTGAAATTAAAAATTCAAAGAGCAGAATGTAAAATTAAAAATTGCAAAGAATAAAAAATGAAATTAAATTTTCCCATTTTCCTTTTACATTTTGCATTATCCGAAAAATGCAAACGTATTTTTTGGTTTTAACGATAAAGCCCAACGCAACGTACAATTAGAAGAAGTGCCTATGA
>JAXHUS010000470.1:0-3078 GCA_034189305.1 Thermodesulfobacteriota bacterium
AACTTCTCAGGAAGAAAGTCTCTGGTGCCTTTTAAAATTAGCGGTTTGATATATCCCATATTTTATTTAAAGACTTGTTGACAAAACTATTCTAATTAGCCGCCAAATTTATAATTAAATTATTCTTGTTATCATGGTATCTGATTTTTAGTCAAGTAGAAAGCGTATATTTGTCATTATTTAATTTCTTTGAAAATAGCCTCTTTATCCAGTTAAGCCGTCCGTCAAATAAATTAAAAATCCCCCATGCCCTCCCCATCAGAAGAGAAAGGCCAGGGGGGATTTTCATACTCCCTTGTTTAATTTATGTATAATTATTATAGAATTGTTTCTTTATTTCTAAATTCAAATAAAAGAGTTCGCTGTAAATTTAAGTTTTCCCGTATATTTCCTCAAGGTGTTTTCTGGCAAAACCAATTGCGGGATTCAGCCTCAGCGCCTTTTTAAACATAGGGATAGCCTTTTTTATTTCTCCTTTTGCTCTTAGATTAACACCTATGTTTGCATAATCAATGGCAGATTTTGGGTCTATCTCCACAGCCCTCATAAAGCATTGGATTGCCTTATCATGTTTTTTAAGCTTAAAATAACAATAACCTAAAAGGTTATGAATATCCTTTCGGGTCTTTTCAACGTCCCTTGCACTTTTAAGCTCTAAAATTGCCTCTTCATATTTCCCCATCTCTTTGTAACAGAGGCCGGTATAGAATAATATACTGCCCAGGTCCTCCTCTTCAGGCTCGGATAAAAGAGCCCTTTTAAAATAATGTAAAGAGGTGTCAAGGTTTTTCATCCCCAGATGACACATTCCCATATAATAATATACAGGGCTTTTTTCCATGAACAGTTTCTCCGCGCGTTTCATCATGGTAAGCCCGTCATTATATTCTTCTATATTTATATGGCTAAGCCCCGTATAAAAGTATACATCCCCCAGAGGAAGCTGTTCGGGCCCTAATTTCAGAGCGTCATGAAATCTGTCAATGGCTTCTATATAATCCCTTAGATGGAATTCGCACAAACCCCTATAATAATAAATCATGGGTGAATTGGGAATATACCTTTCCGCTTCTTCAAGGACGGCCATGGACTTTTCCGCTTCTTTCAGTTGAAGATGACATAATGCCCTGGAAAGAAGGACATTTCCCATATCTTCAAAACTACTTCGGCCCTCCAATAATTGATCGAATAGTTCCAGCGCCTTTTTATAGCTTTCCTGTTTCACAAATTCCATGCCGAGATGAAAGGAAATACTGTCCGCCTCTTTTTCACGGTGGTTTATCTTCAGTGTATCTTTCATAAAAGCAAGGGATTCCACACCGCAACGCAGACAATCCTCCGGTCTGTTTCCGGTTAATTTCAGCAGCCTGGCTATTTCAGATGGGCTATTTACAGAGTAAATGTTTGAAACAGACCGATTGGAGGATAATGCCTTAAAACAGCTGTAAATATTACCATCTTTTTCCAGCAAAATAAGGGAATGGCATCCTGGTGGAGGGCCTTTTACCGGATTATTGGCCCAAACCATAAGGTTATCAAATACAGAGTGTGTCCCCAGCGTGTTCATTATCCTTACCATCCCCTCCCCCCCATCTAGTTCCAGATAAATCCTCTCTTTATCGCTCCTTACCATAGCCCCGACACTATGGGATACATCTTTACGCAGGTAAATACTGGGAATCATTAAACGATTTCTAAGATAATCCAGACACGAATCAAGGCGTGTTGGTTCGTCCTTACCCTCTAATAATAGAATGGGCAAAATCATAAATCGGGATATACTCTGATGAGCGAATCCTTCTTTATTAAAAGGACTGATTATATTAAAAAAGTAACTGTAAATATTTTTTAGAGAATCATCCGGTGGTAACGGATGAACCCCATGGATGTTCATCCGGTAAAAAGAATGCCTCTTAAGATACAGGGCAACCTTTTCCAGTATCCCTTTTATTTTGGAGAAATCTTCTACAATATCTTCCGAAAGGAGATAAATGTCCGAGTAGGTATCCAAAAAGGGGAATAAAGCGATTAATCTTTCCTGAAACTTCCCGCTAAAAAGGCCTTTTTTACCCCCGTCTAAAAGAATATACACTTTTTTTATAGATCGACTTAGCATATGAACCTATCTCTTCAGTCAATTTAAAATGCCAAAGCTCAAAGTCCAAATGAACGTCAAAATCCAAATGCCAAAATAAATAGTCTATAGCATTTGCCTAAGGAATGTGAAAAACAAAAAGAATTCAAGGGGCATGTATTAGTTTTGACATTAAAGCATTTTGCTTTCATTTGACATTTGGATTTTGATATTTGAACTAAAAAAACTATTAATTGCTTTAAATGATAAAGATATTTTATAATCATTTCACATAATAATCAGGACACCTTTCTCTTTACACCATCTAACGATTCTTTTTCCCATAAAGTGCTGATTTTTTTAAGGTCATTGTAAGATAGATGTTCTGTTTCGTATTGTCTTCCTACAGAAATGTAAGGTAAAGTATCTCCTTTTATAGGATAAATTCCGTATTTTCTATAAGAATCTAAAATCTCCGTACCAAAATATAGTTGCATCTGTTGAGAATTAGAATTCCCTCTAATCTTTACCCTGTTATCCTTTAGAAACTGAAGTGTCTTCATGGCATCTGCAAAGGTTTCGCCCGGTAGGCCGAACTGGGTAAATAATTCCACATCTATCCCCTGTCTTTGTGTCAATTTTACCGCTCTTCTCATATCATCCAGTGAAATATTTTTTTTAAGACCTTCAAGAACTTTTTCTGACGCAGATTCCAGTCCATAGGCTACAAGATATACCCCGGCGGCTTTCATCTTTTTCAAAAGGTCGGCATTTACAAAATCAGCTCTGGTTTCCAGCCATATCTGTATCTTTAAATCTTTTATGAGAATCTCCTCCATCAATTGATCCACCCTTTCAATATTAATGGAAAAACTGGGATCTGCAAACCAGAATTTCTTAACCCCCTTTCTATATATCCATTCAATTTCTTCCACCACCCTTTCTATTGAATGAAACCTTACCTTACGTTTAAAGGCATTAGGGGTATAACAGAAAACACATCT
>JAXHUS010000471.1:0-10251 GCA_034189305.1 Thermodesulfobacteriota bacterium
GGGTGTATTTTTATAATTACCGTTTGTATGTACAGCCTTTGCTACAAGCTCTTTGCCTGTCCCGCTTTCGCCGGTTATCATCACTGCGGCCATGGAGTCCGCCGCCCGAGGTATTAAATCGAATATTTTTTTCATTTCTTTGCTGCTGCTGACCATACCTCCAAATTTATAAAGGAACTTATAATGAGCCCTTTTTTCAGCCTGTTCATTTGTGCCGGGCAGTTTCCTGTTCAAAGCGTTTTTTATAGCCCTTTTTATCTCTTCAACATCAAATGGTTTTGTTATATAATCTTGGGCACCGCTTTTCATTGATTCCATAGCGCTTTCCATGGAACCATAAGCAGTTATCATAATCACATCCGATTCGGGAGAGATTTCCTTCACCTGGCTTAGAATGCCGAAGCCGTCCACCTTCGGCATTCTTATGTCCGTTAGAATAATATCAAAGGCGTTCTGCTTGCAAAGACCGAGAGCCTCTTTTCCATTTGAAGCCGTGGTTACATGATAGCCTTCTTTTGTAAGGATGATTTCAAGAAGCTCCCGCATGCTCAACTCGTCATCTACGACTAAAATGCTGACAGGATACATATTTTAACTTTCAGAAAAAACCCTGCGACCCCTTACAAGGGTTAAGACAGCTTTACCTTTCAGGGCCATTCCATCAAAAGGTGTGTTTTTACCTTTTGAAAAAAAGCGATTTACATCAATTATGTTTTTTTTGTTTACATCAACGATTGTAATGTCCGCATCTTTGCCGGGAGAAAGGGTTCCTTTGTCAATGTTTAATATAGAAGCCGGACTGAAGGTAAGTTTTTTTATTACCTGGGCGAGGGTTAGAGCCCCGCTATAATAAAGGCCCAGAGATAAGGGCAGGGCGGTTTCAAAACCTACAAGACCAAAAGAAGCGTCTTCGAACTCAACATCTTTTTCGTGGGAGGCGTGGGGGGCATGATCTGTGGCAATGGCGTCTATTGTGCCGTCCGCCAGCCCTTCTTTAATTGCCTCAACATCCCTTTTGCCCCTAAGGGGCGGCTTGACCTTTGCGTTTGTGTTAAAATCCGCAACATCTTCATGGGTTAAAGAAAAATGGTGGGGCGCGACTTCAGCCGTTACATTTAGTCCCCTGGACTTTGCTTCGCGAATTAAATTTACCGCCCCTTCGGTGCTTACATGGGCAATATGCAGCCTGCCCCCGGTCAAACGCGAAAGGAGCAGATCCCTTGCAACCATAATATCTTCGGCCTCATTCGGTATTCCCCTTAACCCCAATGTTGTTGATACGTAACCCTCATTCATAACTCCCGACAGGGAAAGACGAAGATCTTCACAGTGGGAGATTAAAAGAAGATCAAAAGTCTTTGCATATTCAAGTGCCCTGCGCATTAAATTGCTGTCCATAATTGGGCTGCCGTCATCGGAAACGGCAACCACCCCGGCCCTTTTAAGCTCGCCGAACGGAGCCAGCAATTTTCCTTCAAGGTTTTTAGTTGCGGCCCCAACAGGATAAACATTTATATAGCCTTCTTGTACGGCCTTTTTAATAATGAAGTCAGAAACCGAAGCACTGTCATTTACAGGGTTGGTATTTGCCATACATGCAACAGAGGTAAACCCCCCCGCAGCAGCCGACATGGTGCCCGTTGCAATAGTCTCCTTATATTCAAAGCCGGGCTCTCTTAAATGGGCATGAAGATCAACCATTCCCGGAATAACTATCCTGTCTTTTGCGTCTATAATTTCAAGGTCACCTTCCAGTGTCACCCGGCCCTTGTTTTTAAAAAGCTCGACTATTATTCCGTTTTCAATCAAAATGTTAAAATAATCTTCTATATTGTTGGCAGGATCAATTATGAAACCGTTTTCTATCAATGCTCTTTTCATCTATTTACCTGCAAGGATATAAAGAATTGCCATCCGGACGGCCAAACCATTTGTTACCTGATCCAGGATAATTGAAAAAGGTCCGTCGGCAACTTCGGGCGAAATTTCTATTCCTCTATTTATTGGACCGGGATGCATAACAACCAATCTTTTGTTAGCTTTTTTAAGTCTACCCGAATTAATTCCATAAAATTCGGAATACTCTTTAACAGAAGGGAAAAAACCCGAGCCCATTCTTTCGTTTTGAATTCGCAAGCAAACAATAACGTCAATATTCTCAATGGCCTTTTCCAAATCATAGAAAACCCTGACCCCCATTTTTTCGATATCGGTCGGGATAAGAGTGGCAGGCCCTGCAACAGATACATCCATGCCCATTTTTTTAAAACAAAGGATGTCGGATCTGGCCACCCGGCTATGGGAAATATCACCCACGATGCACACCTTTAAACCTTCCAGCCTTTCCAGTTTTTCTCTAATGCTGAATAAATCTAAAAGGGCCTGGGTTGGGTGTTCATGAATGCCGTCTCCTGCATTGACCACAGAAGCGGTTACGTTTTTAGCTAAAAGATGAGGAGCGCCGGATTTTTGATGCCTGATTACAATAATGTCGGGATTTAGTGCCTGAAGGGTTTTTCCCGTATCTATCAGGGACTCCCCCTTTACGATGCTGCTGGAGGCCGCGGAAATATTTATTACATCAGCGTTAAGCCTTTTGCCGGCAAGCTCAAAGGATGTTCTGGTCCTTGTGCTGGGTTCGTAAAAGAGATTTACAATAGTCTTTCCCCTTAATGTAGGCACTTTCTTAATGTCTCTTTGAGAGATTTCCTTCATGCTCTCGGCCGTTTGTAGAATAAGCTCAATATCATCCTTTCTAAGGTCGTTTATACCAAGAATCTGCCTAAGGGTATGTTCCATTACAAATCTTTTAGTATGACTTCATCTTTTCCGTCTTCTTCAACCAAACTAACAACCACTATCTGATTTAATGCCGTTGATAATTTCATTCCGACAAAATCTGCCTGAAGGGGGAGTTCGCGGTATCCCCGGTCGATCAATACAGCAAGCCTGATAAGTCGTGGGCGACCAAGATCGATAATGCCGTCAAGGGCGGCACGGACTGTTCTGCCGGTAAACAAGACATCATCTACCAGAATCACCTCTTTATTTTCTATTGAGAAAGATATTTCAGTTTTTTTAAGTTTGGGTTGCGAGAAAAGTTCTTTAAAGTCATCTCTGTAAAGGGTTATATCCAAAGCGCCAACGGGAAGGGATAAATTTTTTATTTCAGAAAATTTTTTTTCAATTCTTCTTGCCAGGTCAATACCCCTTTTTTTTATGCCGATTATTACCAGGTTTTTAGTGTCGGTGTGGCAGGACAAAATTTTTTTAGCAATTTCGGATAACATCGTATCTATTTGCCTGTCATTTAGAATCAAGGTTTCCATTTTTCAAATTTATGTGATTTTATATATAATATAAAAATTTTTATCAAATAAATAGGCATACAGTCAAGAAAGTTTTATTAAAAGGAAGATAAAATGACAGAAAAGATAAAAGCCATCGATTTTATGGGCTACCTTTTTACAAAAGAATATTTCAGCAAATACTGGCTTACAAGCCCGGAGTTAATGAAAGTAGCTTCATGGTGGAAATTTGAGGACATAATAAAGAAAGGGTGGAGTGTAGACGCATTTGTTGAGCTAATGGACAGGGCAGGCGTAGAAAAGCATTGTATGGCACAGCTTAAAATGTACTCATATCAACACAAGAAATTGATTGTAGATGTAAAAATAGATGAAGTTGCGAAAGTTATCGAAAGGCATCCCGACCGTTTTATTGGTTTTGCCGGCATCAATCCTTTCAGAAAAATGGAGGGAGTGAGAGAATTGGAAGTTGCAATAAAAGATTTTGGCTTTAAAGCCGCCTACCTTCATGTTTACGGTTTTGGCATACCCCCAAACCACAGACTGTTTTATCCATTTTATGCTAAATGTGCGGAACTCGGGGTCCCTGTTTCAATGCAGGTGGGCCATTCGGCAGAGCTTATGCCCAGCGAACTGGGGAGGCCCATATATATGGATGATGTCGCATTGGATTTCCCCGAGCTGACACTAATAGGCAGCCATACCGGATGGCCATGGGCGGAAGAATTAATTGCCCTTGCATGGAAGCATAGCAATGTCTATATTTGCATGGACGCTCATCTTCCACGTTATTGGGATTCATCTTTAGTTGCTTTTTTAAAGGGGAGGGGTCAGGATAAGGTTCTTTTTGGAACAAACGGACCCTTAATCTTTTTGGCAGAGGATTTTTTGAAACAGATAGAAGATTTAGGCCTTAAAGAGAGCGTAAAAAGGAAGTTTCTTCGTGAAAATGCAATAAAAGTTTTAAATTTATGATGTATATTAATTTATTCCATGTAATTAAAAGGAGAAAATGATGGAAAAAACATTATCAATTCTAAAGCCCGACGGGGTGAGAAAGGGTGTAATCGGCGAGGTAATAAAAAGATTTGAAAGCAACGGAATAAAAGTTATAGCCATGAAGATGCTTTGTCTTTCTAAAAAAGAAGCAAAAGGTTTCTATTATGTTCATGAAGGCAAGCCTTTTTATGAATCACTGACAGACTTTATGTCATCCGGGCCAACTGTTGTTATGGTTCTTGCAGGAGAGAACGTAATAAATAAAAACAGGGAGATAATGGGGGCAACCAATCCAGAAGATGCTTTGCCGGGCACAATAAGAAAGGATTTTGCATCCAATGTAGAACAGAATATTGTTCATGGTTCTGATAGTCTGAAAAGCGCAGAATTTGAAATTTCATATTTTTTTAATAAACTCGAGATTTGTGAATGAGACTCATTTGTAAAAATAAAAAGGCTTTCTATGATTATGAGATTTTGGATACATATGAAGCCGGGATTTCACTTATAGGAAGCGAAGTTAAATCCTGCCGGGCGGGCAGGGCAAGTTTAGTCGACGGCTATGCCCGCATTCGAAACGGGGAAGCTTTTTTATGCAATGTTCATATAAGTAAATATATTTTTTCAAACCAGGAGAAGCAGGACCCCTTAAGGGTCAGAAAGCTTCTCCTCCACAAAAAAGAGTTGAAAAAACTAACAGGAAAAGTTAAAGAAAAAGGGTTGACCCTGGTTCCATTAAAGATGTATATAAAGGAGAATAGAATTAAGGTTGAATTGGGCCTGGTAAAAGGAAAAAGGCTTTATGATAAACGTGAGGCAATAAAAGCAAGAGATGAAAGAAGGTTGCTTTCTCGTGCCCTAAAAGAAAAGCACCGGATTTAATTGTTTTAAAAACCAGGCATATATGGTAAAATTAAATTGCTGTTCTTTGAAAAATATGGGGGCGTTTTGGGTTCGACGGGGATAATTGGGGCTCTAAGCTGCATATCGAGGTGCTTGCCTCCTCGCAAAACCGGCAGGAACAAAAAAATAGTCGCCAACGACTACGAATACGCTCTGGCTGCTTAAAGGCACCAGCGTCCTTTTTGGTTTTGCCTGTAGGGCTATAGAGGGCGTAAATTATACAGGATAAGCTTTACTTCTTGTCTGGGAAGCAAAGATGAAAAACATTATAGACTAGCTGAAAAGCCATCCGGCCCAGGGGGAGAGCTTCCAGCGAAATTTAAAACCCGGGCTAAGTATGTAGATGCTTAAGCTGAAGATTCTCGGACGCGGGTTCAATTCCCGCCGCCTCCACCAAATTTATTAACTAAAAGTAATAGACCCATCCAGTAAATATCTTAATGCTAAAATGAGAATTTTAAATCCAGAACAAAGAGTGTGTAAAAAATTATTACAATCCCCTGTAAGGATGGCTGTTGCATGATTTTTTAATGCCTGGTTGCAACGGGTGATTGTGGTGTTTATTTGCTCCCCCATTGCAACAGTTGTCTTTAAAACCTATTTATTAAAATATGCACATATTTAATCAGTATTTTTTAGTGATAACGAAAAAAAATCATTAAATTAGTATATAAGCAAATGACAGAGACCTTAGAAGGAATCCTGGAAAAAATAGTATACTTCAGCGAAGACGACAACTTTACAGTTGCCAGACTTAAGATTGGGGACAGGAAAAATTTTGCTACAATAGTAGGCAACATGTCGGTTAGTCCGGGAGAAACCCTGAGACTCAAGGGCATGTGGAACCAGGACAAAAAATATGGCGAGCAATTCAAAGTAGATACATATTTAGCCCTTGTTCCTGCCACCTTAAACGGGATAGAAAAATACCTTGGGTCCGGTCTTGTCAAGGGTGTCGGTCCTGTCATGGCCGGAAGGCTAACGGACAGGTTCGGCCTTAAGACCCTTGAAGTGATAGAGAGTGAGCCATCAAGGCTAACAGAAGTGGAAGGCATTGGAGAGGTAAGGGCAGAGAGAATAAAAAAAGCGTGGGATGAACAGAAAGCTGTCAGGGAAGTGATGATTTTTCTCCAGGGTTATGGCGCAAACGCCTCTTATGCTGCCAGAATTTACAAAGAATACGGGGACAGGGCACAATATATGATAAAGGAGAATCCTTACCGTCTGGCAGACGAGATAAGCGGCATAGGGTTTAAAACCGCTGATAAGATTGCTCAGAAATTAGGAATTGACCCTGCCTCTCCATTAAGGGCAGAGGCGGGAATTGTTTATGTTTTAAGGGAAATGGTGAAAAAAGGACATGTGTATTACTTGTTTGATGAGCTGATTGAAAAGGCCAGCGAAATTTTAGACATAAACGGAGATACCCTTAAAGATGTTCTGCTGTTCATCCAAAAAGAGAACAAGGTTATTATTGAAGGGTCAGGGAAGAAATGGAATGCGGTTTACCTGAAACCCTTATATATTGGTGAAGAAAATGTAGCCAGAAAGTTGAGGGCCATTATAGATACGCCGGCACCCAGAATAAACATAGACATTAAAAGGGCCATTGAATGGGTTCACAGAGAAAACAATATCAGCCTGGCCGAAAGACAAAAGATGGCAATAGAAAAGGCCATAACAAGCAAGTTTCTTATTATAACGGGTGGGCCGGGAACGGGAAAGACGACCATTGTAAAGAGCATAATAAAGATAATGGAAAGGATGCATCGGAAGATAGCCTTGGCATCCCCTACGGGAAGGGCAGCTAAAAGGCTTTCGGAACTCACGGGAAAAGAGGCCAGGACCATTCATCGCCTCTTAGAGTTCAGTCCTCGGGAGAAAAGATTTAAAAGAAATCAGGATTGTCTGCTTGAAGTGGATTTATTGATTGTAGACGAAGCATCCATGATAGATCTTCTTCTGTTTAATAGCGTGCTTAAGGCCATGCCCCTTACCTCCTCCTTTATTCTGGTGGGAGATTCGGATCAATTGCCGTCCGTTGGGCCGGGAAATGTATTAAAGGATATAATAGATTCTCAGGTGGCGGACGTTGTTATATTGAATGAAATATTCAGGCAGGCACGGAAAAGCCGGATCATAACCAATGCCCATAGAATTAACAAAGGCGAGTTTCCCGAAACAAAGAATGATAGTGAAGAGCAGCTTAAAGATTTCTATTTTATTGAGAAAAGAGAGCCGGAAGAAGTTCTTAAAAGCATAAAATATCTTGTCAGTACGGGAATTCCAAAAACTTTTGGTTTCAGGGCAAAGGACGACATACAGGTGCTTTCCCCTATGCACAAAGGCATTATTGGGGTAAACAATTTGAATTGCGAACTTCAAAATCTATTAAATCCTTATGGTAAAGAATTTTTTAGAAACGGCAGAAAGTTCAAAGTAAACGATAAAGTTATGCAAATTGAGAATAACTATGAAAAAGATATTTTTAACGGAGATATAGGAATAATCACAAAAATTGATGAGGATAGGCAGGAGATCAGGATAAGGTTTGAAGAGAGGGAATTACAGTATGATTATAGTGAGATTGACGAAGTAATCTTAGCTTATGCCATTTCCATTCACAAAGCCCAGGGAAGCGAATATCCGGCTGTAATTGTCCCTGTACACCTACAGCATTATATAATGCTCCAGAAAAACCTCTTGTATACTGCAATAACGCGGGGCAAAAAGCTGGTGGTCCTTATAGGAACCAAAAAGGCGATTGCGGTAGCTATAAAGAATAATAAGGTCAAAGAAAGATATACCAAGCTTGACGAGAGATTAAAGAATGTATCATCTTTTAACCTGATTACCAATTAATTAAAGAATGTATAAAAATACCGTTTTTTCTTTCATAAGGACAGCAAATAAAATTTATTTGACAAAAGATGTTTTATTAGATAGGTTAAAAGTCAACGAGGATAATATTATGTGTCAAAAAAACATTTGCTGGTGGAAGAAAAACTATATATAAGGTTTGCCCTTATATTGTCAAGCTTTGAGCCGGGGGCAGACTTTAAGTAAATTGCCCGCGGCTTTTTCGTTATAAAAGCCATGGGTGTTTTAAGCCATGGCTTTTTTATTTAGTAACTGTTTAAGGGGATAGCCTGAAGGTGGCAGGGCTTTTAGAGAGAAATCATTGTCAGAGCGTTTATGATTCTTGTGCAACCATGATTTATCCCTGACTGAACCACAGAGGTCGCCAGCGACCCAAAAGGTCTTGAATGGCTTAATTGGAGCCTTGAAAGATGGTGGATATTCTTCAGTCTAAATGCCTGAATAGTTATGTTATTTTGTTAAGGCTAAAAATTGTATAAACCTGATTTTATAGAATTTAAAGGGTTGGCGGAAAATTATAATATAATCCCTGTCTACAGAGAGATATCCGCAGATCTTGAGACCCCTGTTTCAGCCTTTTTTAAAATTAGCAACGATAAGCATGCCTTTCTCCTGGAGAGCGTAGAAGGTGCTGAAAAATGGGCACGCTATACTTTTTTAGGGTGCAAACCCCACCTTATCTTCAAAAGCAAGGACAGAAACGTTGAGATAATAAAGGAAGGCAAGAGGGAAAAAAGAACAAGTGACGATCCTTTAAAACTTTTAAGGAATATGCTTTCTTATTATCGTCCTGCTGAAATAAAAGGGCTGCCGCGTTTTTTCGGCGGGGCCGTTGGATATATAAGTTATGATATGGTAAGATTTTTTGAAAAGATTCCGGACGAGACAATAGACGATCTTTTGCTGCCCGACTGCTATTTTCTCATAACGGACACCTTGCTTATTTTTGACAATTTAAAACACACCATAAAAGTAATATCCCTTGCCAATATAAGGGACGGGATAGATGCGCATTCTCTATATGAAAAGGCGAAAGAAAAGATTGAAAGATTAATCGACAGACTGAGGGAACCATTTTCTTTCAAACCCGTCGAAAAGACTATCATCGAGAATGATCAAAAGCCTTTAAAGTCGAACTTAAGTAAGGAGGAATTTTTAAGGATTGTTGAAAGAGCCAAGGAATACATTCGTGCCGGGGATATAATTCAGGTTGTTTTATCCCAGAGATTTAACACCCTTCTAAAGGTGGAACCGTTCAATATTTATAGAACCCTTCGAATGATCAATCCTTCTCCTTATATGTTTTTTATTAAATTCCCGGAAGTTATACTATTGGGATCTTCTCCCGAAATTCTGGTCAGGTGCGAGGGCGACAATGTGGAGGTCAGGCCCATTGCCGGGACGCGCCCCCGGGGGTCAACCCCTGAAGAAGATAAAATGTTCGAAAAGGAGCTAAAGAATGATCCGAAGGAACGGGCAGAGCACGTGATGCTGGTGGATCTTGGCAGAAATGACCTGGGAAGAGTTGCAAGGGCGGGATCCATCGAAACGAATGAGTTAATGATAATAGAGCGATATTCTCATGTAATGCACATTGTTTCTAATGTTAGAGGAATCAAATCAGAAGATAAGGATGGTTTTGATATTTTAGAGGCCGCTTTTCCTGCAGGAACAGTTGCGGGGGCTCCAAAAATCAGGGCAATGGAAATAATAGATGAACTTGAGAGAACAAAAAGAGGGCCTTATGCAGGTGCCGTTGGATACTTCAGCTATTCGGGAAATATAGATTTTTGTATTACTATCCGTACCCTGGTAATTAAAGATAAGCAGATTTATATTCAGGCTGGAGCAGGAATTGTAGCAGATTCAGTTCCTGAAAAGGAGTTTCAGGAAACCGTAAACAAAGCCAAAGGAATGGTGCAGGCGGTAAAAATGGCGGAAGGCGGTTTGGTATAAATGATTTTAGTAATAGATAATTATGATTCTTTTACTTACAATCTGGTTCAATACCTTGGAGAATTGGGTGAGGAAGTTAAAGTTTTTCGAAATGACAGAATAAAGTTGGAGGAAATCGAAGGCATGGCTCCCCCTAAAATTGTTATATCTCCAGGGCCCGGCACACCCAGGGATGCCGGTATTTCTATACCTGTTATAAAACATT
>JAXHUS010000472.1:0-9369 GCA_034189305.1 Thermodesulfobacteriota bacterium
CTTTTTCTTATCTACCATTTCAACCTCTATAAAAAAATTAAGATTTTTAATCCTTTTTCTTTTTTTCAATTACCAGGGCATCCGCAACCAGCTCTGCCACCTGCTTTACTTCCATCCCTAACTTGTAAGCCCTTATAACATCGGTTAATCCGTCAACACAATTATGACACGATGTACAAACAATTGCCGCCCCGGTGGCTTTTAACTGTTCAGCTTTAATCTTTGCCACTTCAATCCGCAGGGGTTTATATTCAGCCATGGATAAGGCACCGCCCCCTCCGGTACAGCAGAAATTGTCCGCACGATTAGGATACATTTCTCTAAAATCCATCACAGATGCCTTTAGAATCTCCCTGGGCTCTTCAAACATTCCACAGCTTCTACCAAAATTACATGAATCATGATATGTTACCGGTTTTTTATTCTTTGATTTGTCAAGTTTAATCCGACCTTCCTTTATATATTCGAGCATTGTAATTAATAAACTTTCCATTGGAAAATCCACAAAGTCAATCCCACCCCAGTTTTGTGCTTCACAGCGGGTTGATCGATAGCCATGACCACATTCGGAAATAACCAGCCTCTTTCCCTTTAACTCTTTGACCTTCTCAAAAAGACGCCTGCCCATTGATCCCCCCAGATCATTATCCCCAGAAAAAAGACCAAAGTTTGTCTGATCCCAACATTCACTTGGTAATGTCCAATCCTCTCCTGCCGCATAAAAAATTTTTGCAGCAGCAGCTATTGTTCGAGGATCATACTTTACCTCCCGGGGGTTAATAGAATAAACGATATTTGAACCAACTTTATCGATGGGTATTTTAGCATCCGGGTCCTCTATTTCGTCCTGCAATTCCTCCTCAACCCACTCAAGGGTTTCTATATATTCTTCTTTCAATACGCCCATCTGGTTGCCAAGTTCCCACTGATCTTTACTGACAACTCCAACCCCTTCGGGCATGACGCCAAGCCTTACAAGACATCCCCTTGCCGTGCGAATCAAAGTGGCAATATCGACACCCATGGGACAATTATAAGTACATCTTCTGCAGCCTGTGCATGTTCCAAAAACCACATCTTTTAATGCCTCAAGCTCATCATCCGTTGTGATTGTTTCAGCATGAACCCACCAGGGAAAGATTCTGCCCGTCCAGTCAAAATTCCGTTTAAAAATCTTTCGGATCTGGTCAGCCTTATAAGCAGGTGCCATTTTTGGATCATCCGATTTTGCCAGATAATAATGGCAGGAATCCGTGCACATTCCGCAGTGCACACAGCCCACGAGACTGCCCACAACCTGCCTGTTTAAACTCTTCTTAAAAAATTCTACAAACTTTTTTGCTTTATAGGATTGTTCAGCCATATTATTACCTCATAAATTTAATGCTAACGGGTTCCGGTTTTTCCTTTTGGATAGGTTCCCCTTCTTCCAAAAGTCTTTCCCAAATAAAATCGGGTAAAAGGATAATACAAATAATGGGAAATCTTACTAAAAGGTACATAAATTAAGAAAAAGGTTGTCATAATAAAGAAGATAATAAGCGGCCATTCGCTTTTCTCGTAGTTATTAGGAATTGCAAACAGCGCTGAAATAAGAAATGCATCCAGAAGCAGTAGTGAAAATATGTCATCCGGAGTACTTATGGCCCGCATAACCGGATTTGAAAGGCGACGATAAAGGCGATACAGGCCAACCAATAATCCACAGGCGACGATAATCTGGAAGATAAGAACAACCGTTTTGTTTTCCAATATAAACGGCCAATACGGAATTATGAACGTCACTCCAATGGTCAAAAGGGCAGCAATATGAAATATCGTAAACTGGAGATAGAATCCAAGCCCTGCCAAACGTTTTACTTCAACCTGATTTCCCCATTTTTCCTTTGAATACGTAATGACGGTTTTACTATTCCTGGTTGACTCCATAGACCATGGCATGGCAACATTCATCATAGAAAACATGATTCCGGCAGATTCACCTCCTGAGGAAGGGGAATGAGTGGGTGCCTGTCTTTCAATAGATGCCTTATATCGGGTAAGCCACCATATGCGAAGGATGTAGACAATTCCCATAAAGGAAAGGGCTACAATCTGGACTTCATTTTCTAAAATATATAAAAACTCGCTCATATTTAGTCTCCTTAAAATTAATACGTTTTAGGAATTTCTAAATCTATATAGTATTTGTTCTGCCAGTTCTCTAATTTCTGAGGATTGATTTTTATCTTCCAAAACCTCTTTTAAAATACCGATAACTTTATCCCTTCCCGGTGTGGGGAGAAAATTTTCTAAAGCCTTGATTGAAGTAATTCGTACGCCCAAATCCTGGTCTTCTAAAGATTTTTCCAGTACCTGTATTGTAGAAGTTGATCCACAACCTATCTTCCCCAATGCCATGGCTATTGATTCACGGACATAGCCAGACTCATCATCCATGCTGTTTATAAGTGCCGGAACCATTGGCTCTCCATCCGAACCCGATTCACCGATTATACAGGCGATATATTCTCTTATGTCTTCACTTTCATCTTTAAGCATCCTTAATAATGTGCCTTTAATTGTAATTAGCGATACGTTTAAATCCCACAAGCTTTGTATAGCCGCCAAACGGACAAACCATACTTTATCTTTTGTTGTTTCTTTTAAAGCCTCAATAATTTTGGGCCATTTAAGTTTCAGTTCACTAAAGACCCGACATGCTGAAAAACGTATATGGTGATCATCACATTTAATATCTTTTATTAATTGACTAACGGCCTTATCCAAGATTTAACTACGGCTAACTGTCTGTTATTCTTTTCCATGAACCTTTTGGCAGACCCAATTCATCAGCTAAAGGAACAGCTCGATCGTTTAAATAATAAGAATCCGGCTTTTGGGGACCCACAAGAATTGTGGCCACTTTTATTTCATTTGCAAATTTTTCAACGGGTTCCCCTCCAAAGTGAGCACCTATATCATGATAGCCCATTATCAAAACATCGTATTCTTTTCTAAATAAGCACTTTTTAACCTCAAAAATCTCGTTTCTTTCACAGATTCGAAACCCAACATCAACAAAATCTCCCAACTTATCTTCATAGTATTCTCTGAGTTCCCTTTCCTTTTTAACAATTAATTCCGGGGCTACATGAACAAGTTCTTCCTTACTTTCATCTTTATAGACATACTCCCTTCTAAACCTGAACGGAGATTCAAGAAAATGAAAAATATTTAACTGCAAATTCTTGTTCCTTGCGATACGAAAGGCTAATTCAAACGCCCAATCACCCTGTTTTGAAAAATAGGAGCAAAGTCCAATGGCTTTCATAAAATTCTCCGTTTAATTAAGATTATGCATCAAATTTATTACTAAAAGATTAATAATATAAGAATATATATCTATAAAATCTATAAAATTATGTCAAGTAAATTAATTAACTTAATTATAGCAATTATTTTATACTCTTATAATAAAAACAATTACACAGAGGGAAAATCCATAAATGTGATTGAAATTATCTTTAGAGTTCCTTGACAATATAAAAGAATGGCGATTTCATTTCGCCCGGCTAAAATTAATAGAAGGAAATTAACGATTTGTATATTAAATAGTCGTTTTTCTTCATCTTACTGACTGTCGTTTGCTGAATGTTAATGTCTTTCTCTTACAAGGGATGGATTTATAATCACTAACAAATTTGCTGATTGTAATATAAAACTTTTGGAAAGGTTTACTTATAAAAATAAGTAATATTTAACAAGGAAATAAATTGAATAATAATAATAATTATTATATAATTCACATTTAAGATTTTGAATAGATAAACTATTATGAAAATATCCAGTAGAGGAAGGTATATTTTAAGAGCTATGATTGAGTTAGGAATTAATTTTGGGGGAAAGCCTATTTCTTTAAAGAATATAGCCTTAAATCAAAATATTTCTGAAAAATATCTGACACAACTTATGGGCATAATGAAAAGAGCTGGTCTGGTTAGATTAAAAAGGGGGGTTGGTGGTGGATACATATTAGTAAGAGACCCAGTTAAAATTACCTTAGCTCAGATATTATATCCTATTGAAGGAGACATGTCACTCATTGATTGCATTAGTGATCCAGTTTTTTGTATTCATTCTGATGATTGCTATTCACGGCCTGTCTGGCTTGAACTCTCCCGGTTAATAAAAAATTATTTGGAATCTACTACTTTAGAAGATGCTATAAAAAAGATCAGATGACTTTTTTCCGTAACTCGATTAAAAAATAATATGCACCTGGGACATAATTCTTGCCTGTTAAAGATAGAAGACCCACACATGCTGAAATAAACCTTAAACATTTAACTTATAATCTTAATCAAATAAAAGAACGGGTTGGGGCAGACATAAAAATACTTGCTGTTGTAAAAGCCGATGCATACGGACACGGAGCTTATACTATTTCTTCCTGTCTTGAAAAATGCGGGATTGACTTTTTAGGCGTTGCTTATCTTGAGGAAGCTGTAGAATTAAAAAAAGCAGGGATAAAAACTCCTATTCTGATCCTTGGCGGAATTTTTCCGGGACAGGAGCCATATATAGCGGAGTATGATCTGGTCCCCGTAATATTTGATAGCACAATTGCCCGGAACCTTTCAAGATGTGCCCTTGAAAAAAATAAGAAAATTTCTGTTCATGTTAAAATTGATACGGGGATGGGAAGGCTTGGCATTGTGAACTCCCAGGTAAAAATTTTTTTGGAAAATATAAAGACTTTACCAAACATTACCATTTCAGGCATCCTTTCTCATCTGGCAGTGGCCGAATCAGATCTTTCACCCGACCTTTCCTTTACAAAAAAACAAATTGACAATTTAAAACAAGCTGCGGAAGAATTTAGTAACATGGGCTTTAATCCCCTCTGGAAGCATATAGCAAATAGCGCTTTAATTATAAATTATAGACTTTCCTATTTTAATTTAGTCAGGCCGGGTCTTATGCTTTACGGAGCTTCTCCGTCCTTGAATTTATTTAATAAATTTCCTCTTCTCCCTGTTATGAATATTAAAACCAAAGTTATGCAATTAAAAGAAGTCCCGGCAGGAGCTACCATAAGTTATGGCAGAACTTACACCTGCCGAAAAAAAACTAAAATTGCTATTTTGCCTATCGGCTATGCAGACGGTTTTCCAAGAAACCTTTCCAATAAAGGAGAAGTGCTTATTAAAGGAAAAAGGGCAAAGGTGGTGGGCGCTGTCTGTATGGACATGACAATGATTGATGTTACAAAAATTCCACGGATAAAAACCGGTGATGATGTGGTTATTATTGGAAAACAGGAGGGTGAACAAATAACTGTGGAAGAATTGGCAAAAAAGGCAGAGACTATTCCCTATGAAATTTTTTGCAGGATAGGAAATAGAGTTCCAAGGGTGTATATTGATTAAATTAATTATAAAATATAAAATAATTATTAATTAATAACTCTTAATTTACTCATTTAGATTCTATTTGACATTTGGATTCTGGCATTTGCCAATTTTTTAACTATAAATTTATAAAAGAGAGGGATTATGGGAAATATTTCTCGAGTAATTATAAGTGTTTTTGATAAAAAAAATATTATTGATATGGCAAATTGTCTAAAAGAACTAAAGGTGGAAATTTTTTCTACCGGAGGAACTGCCGAATTACTCAAGAAAAATGGAATTAACGTAACACAGGTCTCAGACTATACTGGTTTTCCTGAAATTATGGATGGACGGGTAAAAACCCTCCACCCTAAGATTCATGGGGGTCTTTTAGGCAGAAGAGATATTCCTGTGCATATGTCTCAGATGGAAGATTTGAGCATTTTACCTATTGAGATGGTTATAATAAATCTCTATCCCTTTGAAACCGTGGTGGAAAAAGACAATAGTTCATTAGAGACGGCAATTGAAAATATTGATATAGGAGGGCCTGCCCTGATCCGTTCAGGAGCAAAAAACTATAAATATGTTACCGTAGTAACGGATATTTCCGACTACCCCTTAATTATAAAGGAAATGCAAAAAAATAATGGAATTATCTCAGAAGAAACAAACTTTTATCTTGCAAAGAAGGCTTTTGGATTAACTGCCAGATATGACGGCATTATCTCAAATTATCTTGGTTGTATTAATGGAATTAAAAAGAATAAAATTTTCCCGGATACTTATACTTTTCAGGCAAAGAAGGTACAGGATTTAAGGTATGGGGAAAATCCCCATCAAAGAGCTGCCTTTTATAAAGCATATGGTATAAAATCACCTTCCATTGCCCTCGCATCAAAAATTCAAGGTAAGGAGCTTTCCTTTAATAATATTCTGGATCTTGATTCTGCGATAGAATTAACAAAAGAATTCAAAGATATAGTTGCTGTGATTATCAAACACACAAATCCCTGTGGTGTTGCAATCTCTCATCAGAGCTTAAATGATGCCTATATAAAAGCAAGGGACTGCGATCCGGTATCCGCTTTTGGATCAATTGTAGGCTTTAATAGGGAAGTGGATGAAAATGTTGCCAGAGAGGTTACAGGTACCTTTATTGAAGCAATTATAGCACCCGGATACAGTAAAAAGGCCTTAGATATTTTAAATAAGAAAAAGGATTTGCGGGTTCTTTCAGTAAACCTCCAGGGAAAAATTGAAAATACGGAATATGCTATGAAAAAAGTGGTTGGAGGCTTGTTGCTGCAGGAACAGGATTCAGAAAAAATGGATGTATTTAACCTTCAAATAGTAACAAAGAGGGTTCCTGCAGAGGAAGAATATAAGGCCATGGATTTTACATGGAAGGTGGTAAAACATGTAAAATCCAATGCAATAGTATATGGGGTTGCTGATCGAGTCCTTGGAATTGGCGCCGGTCAAATGAGTCGAGTTGATTCAGCAAGGATTGCCGGAATAAAAGCAGGGGATATTAATGGGGCTGTTATGGCTTCGGATGCCATGCTTCCTTTTAAAGATAGTGTGGAAGAGGCTGCAAAACTTGGGATAACCGCTATAATTCAGCCGGGTGGTTCCCTTAGGGATAAAGAAGTTATAGAAGCCGCTGACAAAAATAACATGAGTATGGTTTTCACTGGTGTGCGTCATTTCCGCCATTAAGAAGAGGAGAAAATTAAGCATGAAAATTTTAATAGTTGGGGGTGGGGGGAGAGAACATGCTATAGCATGGAAGATTGCACAAAGCCCTAAGGTCACGAAAATATTTTGTGCTCCTGGTAATGGAGGAATGAAAAACATAGTAGAGTGTGTACCAATAAATGCAAATAATATTGAAAATCTTAGTGATTTTGCTCAAAAAAATAAAATTGACCTGACAGTAGTAGGACCGGAACTTCCGTTAACCCTTGGAATTGTTGATAAATTCAGAGAAAAAGATTTAAAAATCTTTGGGCCTATACAAAGGGCATCCGAAATAGAAGGAAGTAAGGTTTTTGCAAAAAACTTTATGAAAAAGCATGGTATTCCGACTGCACCTTTTTATATTTTTAATAGTATAGAAAGCGCTCTTTCTCATATTGAGAATACGGCGCCTCCATTTGTAATCAAAGCAGATGGACTTGCTGCAGGAAAAGGTGTAATCCCGGTAAAAACCAGAAAAGAGGCGGAAGAAGCCATTAAACTGATCATGATAAAAAAAGCCTTTGGGGATGCTGGAAATAAGGTGATTATAGAAGACTTCCTTACTGGTGAAGAGATATCATTTATTGTTTTTACAGATGGAAAAGATATCTTGCCTTTGCCGGCTTCTCAGGACCATAAGCCGATATTTGACGGAGATAAAGGCCCAAATACAGGAGGAATGGGGGCTTATTCCCCTGCCCCTCTAATTACAAAAGGGCTTTCAAAGGATATTATTTCAGAAATTTTCCTTCCGGCAGTTCATAATATGGCTTCTGAAAATAGAATATATAAAGGTGTTTTATATGGGGGGCTTATGCTTGAAGGGGAAAGGGTAAAAGTTTTAGAATTTAATGCACGTTTTGGAGATCCTGAGACACAACCGTTACTTATGCTAATGAAAAGCGATATAATTCCAGTATTGGAATCGGTAATAGAAGGGCGACTTGAAAATTGTCGGGTGGAATGGGAAGATAAATTTGCTGTATGTGTAGTAATGGCACAAATTGGGTACCCGGAAAGTTATGATAAAGGCAATCTAATTAGCGGTATACAAGAAGCAGAAAGTATTGATAATGTAAAAATATTCCATTCCGGTACCGCTTTTAAGGATGGAAAATTTTATACTGCCGGTGGCAGGGTTTTAGGGGTAACCGCCCTGGGAGACAGTATTGGATCTGCCATTGAACTTGCTTATCATGCAGTAGGTATGATTTCCTGGGATGGGGCATACTATCGGAAAGATATTGGGAGGTCGGCTCTGAATAATGCGTAATTATTGGCTTGATGATCGTAAGGAAATGCTGTTTCGAGATTTGATAAAACAATTTTTTTATGCGTATCTTTTTTTTAATCAACTTAAAGAGGAATACCAAAAAGAAAACCGTATCCCATTTTCAAAATTGGATTATTGGGTGGGTACTGAAATTAAAAAAGGGGCGCTATGGCAAATAAAGGACAGCGCTCACATTCTTTTTCGCAATCCTATAAGTGAAAGAGAGATTTTTGAGTATCTTTTTGATTGGACATTAGGTTCTATTTTTCATGAAGCAATGAAACTTAAGGAAGATATATACCAGATTGAAGCATACTCTCTTAAGTGGGTACGCGCTAAGAAACTCAAAGTAAATCCAAAGGATATTGAGGAAGAAATATCTATTATTGTAAATAATGCAAAAAAAAATTTACGTGAAGAAATGAAACGATTGGATTACCTCTTTGAAAAAGCGATCCTTCGTTTACATAAAATTCTACCCCTTCACAATAAAAACTTTCTTCTCATTAAATTCTTAATCGAAGAAGAAATGTTATTAGAAAAAGTGTTGGGAGAAAAAGCGTTAACAAGAATTTTAAAAATAACATTCCCTGAAAATCAAGAAGAGAAAGCATTTTTAATGGCTGAAGAAGGTTGTGTTAAAAAAGGTCGCATACAAAACGCCCTCTTTATCTTACAAAGAGGAAGAAGGCTTCTGCCGGACAGTATTGCTATAAAAAAAAGGCTGAATGAATTAAAAAATTAAATATCTACTTTATAATAAAATTTATTTGCCTATGGAATTAATTTTTGTTATAAAGTTTTGAAGTGGAACAGTATAAATTGCCAGATTAAAGGAGGTGAACTCTATTGGAAGTCGCCGTTGCAGATAATAACGTAGAAAAAGCAATAAAGATACTTAAAAAGAAGTTGATGCAGGAAGGATTTTATGCCGAAATTCGTAAAAGGAGATTTTACGAAAAACCCAGCGTAAGGAAA
>JAXHUS010000473.1:0-3551 GCA_034189305.1 Thermodesulfobacteriota bacterium
CACTTCACCTTTTGCTATTAAGCGTCCATTAATAAGAACTTCTAATGGTTCACTTGCAAGCTTATTGAGTTCCAGGATAGAACCCTGACCCAACTTCAATAAATCCTTAACTAAAATCTTGGTACTTCCCAGTTCTACGGTTACCTCAAGAGGGATGTCTAATATCAGGTCTAAACTGGGACCTTCTTTTTTTTCGGTTTGCTCGGCAAGGCTTGCTACTTGCTCTTTTTCCTCTATTCCTTCCTGGATTTCCTTTTCTTCTACATTCATATTAATCACCTTTTAATATTTTTGTGATTTTAATAGCCTTTTTATCTCCTATAGAGCCCGGTAGCCCTTTTAATTTTGGTCTGGATTCTATAGTGGCAACAAGATCTTTCTGAGAGTTTCGGTCAAGCTGGATAATATCCCCTGGTTTAAGATCGATAAGTTCTTCCATTTTTATTTCGGAGCGGCCAAGCTTAACCTGTACATTTAAAGGCACATTAAGCAAGAAATCGTTTAGTCTTCGTTTAATATCAGGTGACACCAGAGTTTGCTCCGTTTCGTACCCCTCTCGCATCTTAATTTTGTCCTGAACCGGTTCAATAGCACTATAAGGTATACAAAGCATTATATCGCCTTTTACATCTTCTATTTCCATTAGGAATCGACTTACTACAACAATATCATCATCTCTCAGTATATGGATAAGTTGGGGGCTTACATCCGACCCTATAAATTTACAGGATAAGGGTATAATATCCTCCCATGCCCTCTCAATATCTAAAAGGCCCATATTTACCACCCTTTTTATCACTTTTTGCTCTATAAGAGAAAAGTGCCTGCCTTCAACCTTTGTCTCTCCTTCACCTTTTCCCCCAAAAAACACATCTATAAGACAATAGGCAAGTTTAATGTCGATTACAAGAATGGCAGACCCAGGAAGGGGTTTCATCTTAAAAATGTTTAAGCTAATGGGTACGGGAAGGCTCTTTAAAAATTCCCTGAACTTTGCCGTCTTTATCGGATAATTTTCTACCGTTATTGCCTTTCGCAAATCAATAGTTAATGAATTCTTAAAATTTTGTGCAAATTTCTCCTGAATATTACTTAATGAACCCAATTTCCCCATGATTCGTTGTTCCTGATCCCTAAAATTGTAAAGCTCCGCTTCTTTATCTGCTTCTTTGGATTCCTGTGAACTCGCTTTATCCCCGACCTCAACCTCTCCCGAGGTCACACCTTCAAGCAAAGCGTTTACTTCTTCCTGTGATAAAATCTGGTTCATTTTTTACTGTATAACAAATTCCGTAAAATAAATTTTGTTTAAACTTCCCTTACCTAAAATTTTTTTCAGCTTTAATAATAATTCATTTTTTAATGTCTTTTTTCCTTTTATATCCATTATTTCCTGATATTTCTTTTCACTTAAAGCAAGAATGACAGTATCCCTGATCTGTGTTTTATTTGTTTCAATTTTTTTATCCAGGTCTTTATTATAAAAACCGAGAGAAATAGAGATTTTTAAATAATGGGGTATTTCTCTGTCGGCAAGGTTCACTATAAAAGGGTTTAAAGACAGTGTATATTCTTCTTTCACCTTTTTTTCTTTTTTCTTCAGGTCTATTTTTTTCTTATCTTTTGTTGATTTTAAAAATTTAGAATATATAAAAAAACCTCCGCTCAAACCAAGAATTAATAATATCCCTGGAATTATTATCCAGGCTTTTTTCCCTCCCCCGGATTTTTTGGTTTCTTTTTCTTCGTCTACAATCTCTTTTTCTTCCATTTTATCTTCCTTTGTAAGAATCTTAAAATTCCTAATCTTCAAGGATAGCAGTAGCAATCCCCGTGCCAATCACATAAAATATAGCCGACTCTGAAATGAACCCTCATTTTATAATAAAAAAGCTAATGTTTTTTTTAAAACTTTCGATTAAATAATTCAGCTTAAATAAAAAACCATGTCATTTATTTGACAATTTATTAAAATTTTAAAGGAAATTTAAAATGGAGGCTAAAATAATAAATCCTTTCTTAGAGGCATGTATAAATGTTTTAAATACAATGGCCATGCTTAAGCCAGAACCGGGAAAACCTTATATAAAGCAAGATCTCTTATCTTATGGGGATATTTCCGGGGTTATTGGTCTTGCCGGAGCAAAAAGGGGGGCAGTAGTAGTAAGCTTTACTGAAAAATGTATTTTAAAGATAGTGTCTTCAATGTTAGGGGAAAACTACTCTTCTATAGCTAACGAAGATGTTGAGAGCGCCGTTGGGGAGCTTGTAAATATGATATCCGGCGATGCCCGCAGGCAACTGGCAGAAGAAGGCCTTAAAATTGAATCCGGTCTGCCTTCAGTGGTTGTAGGGCATAAACATAAAATAAGTACAAAAACAACTGGACCGTATCTGGTTATGCCTTTTAACCTGAACGGTGATAATTTTGTAGTGGAGGTCTCTTTTGAGGATTAATAAATTAACCGATAGTAGGAGAAAAAATCATGCCAGTTGACAATAGTATAAAAATTTTAATCATTGATGATATGCAAACAATGCGTAAAATTATTAAAAATATATTAAAGCAGATCGGCTTTAATGATTTTGTAGAAGCAGAAAACGGTGCCCAGGCCCTTAAAGTGTTAGAAGGCAAAACAACTATCGACCTTATTATCAGCGATTGGAATATGCCGGAATTAAACGGCTTAGAACTCCTAAAGAAGGTCAAAGCAGATGATGCTCTAAAATCAATTCCATTTCTGATGGTTACGGCTGAAGGGTTAAAGGAAAATGTGCTTGAGGCTATAAAAGCAGGGGTTAATAATTATATTGTAAAACCTTTTACTCCTGCCGCCCTTCAGGAAAAGATAGATGCAATTTTTGCAAGCAATGGCTAAATTGAAATAGCGATGGCTACCGTTATTCATTAATGGTCTTTTCCAGGTTGTAATTCCAGCAATTGCCGGTACTAAAGGGCAAAACAAATATCTTTTTACATGAAACCGCTTTACCGCTACTGTTAAAATTATACAATTTTAAGTCAAGACTCCACCTGAACTCCGGTTATGATTGCGCCTTACATGAAACAATCGCTGAATCAAGGATTTTTCAAGTTGAAATAAATGTCTGGCGCAAAATTTGGTTTTAAAATCGATGCTATTAGTTTCTTTTTTTGAATGTGCAATTTACCATAGAAAAAAGTTACATAATATACTATACTATTAAAATTTTTTAGTCATTCTGTTAATATAGACCCTTAAAAAAGGATTGAATTTCTTTCAAGTTAAGTTGCCTTAAGTTATTATTTAAAATGAAAATTCCTATACTATCAAGTTCAAGGGAAGCAAAAACTTTAAACATACTGATTAGATTGAGTGTTTCCTGGATAGCGTTTTGAGACTTACACAGAAACTATGTTAAAAATGATATCCCAAAAGGCCTCATAAAGTGCCTATCAAGATGCTTGGCATATAAACATGCAAAACAAAACCGAAAAGCGAAAATATCCCCGAATCGAAGTAAGGTGGCCCATTACTATATTAACTGAAAGTGCTAAAATTAAAGGAGAA
>JAXHUS010000474.1:0-2245 GCA_034189305.1 Thermodesulfobacteriota bacterium
GGTAAAAGCCAGTCTCGTCCATACCATCAATGTAATATAGGATTGATCTACCAATTTATTACCCTGATAAAATTCACAATATTTTACAGTATAAATAATTTATTAACAAGGAAGGTTTATTTAATTTTTATGAATTAATTAATGGAGAGATCTAAGAACCCTTTTTTCTCCCACTCTCATGGTAACCTTAATACTGTCAAAATATTCAAGAAGGGGAACGGCAAACTTTCGGGAAAGTCGCGTCAGATTTTTAAATTGTCCCATGTTTATTTCTTTATTTTTCTTGAGAAAGGAGATGAGCTTTTTCTGTAATTCCTGTATTGATTGAGAAAAAAAGAAAAGATTTTCTTTTACTTTTAACAGTTTGTTTTCCTGAACCAGAACATTAATTAGATTGATTATCTCTTTTTCACTAATTTTAGGAAATTTCTGTATTAATTCTTTTATTAAAGGCGGTTCAAGTTCTGTCTGTCTGTATTGTTCCAAAATCATCTCCTTATTTTGCAACTGTTCCGCCGCAAGTTCTATAACATGACTTTTCAAACGAACTTTGTCCTTATCCAAAACAATCCTGCCTTCATTTGCAAGAATATTTAAAATGAGAGAAAAAATTTTCTGGCTGATTTTTGGAGAATGCTTCTCTTCAAGTTCTTGTTTTGGAATGCCTGATTTTAGAGGAAATTTTTTATGATAATCAGAAATTATATGTAAAAGCTTACTTCTGATCAGTTTATAAAAATCCTTGTGGATAAAGTGATTCCTCTCTTTTTCAATTTGTATTATTTTTTCCGCCTTCCGCAGCAATTCAGTTATGTTTTGTATATTTAAAGGGTCAAGCCCTGATAAAACGGCAAGACGTGATACATTTATTCCCTCAAAGGAAGCTTCCTTTATTAAATAGTCAATAAGTTCTTCGTCTTTTCCTGAAGCGAGAATTTTTAAGGCTGAAACTGCTTTAGTTGAAAATCGTTTATGCTTTTTGGGAAAGGGATGAAGCACTCTTCCTCCGCCAATCGTTTGAACCTGTGAATACCCTCTTAAGACATATCTATCTTGTGCTATTATAACTAAAGGTTTATCTAATAGTATCTGAGCAAAAAGTTCTTCTCCTGGTTTCACTTCGTTCTGTCCCAGGATATTAATTCTGGCAAGACACATGGAAGTTCCCAGATGGAAACGAAATGTTTTTCCATTTTTGATAGGCAAAGGATTATTCGGCAGGTTTTCTATCTTTACATCAATCATTGTTGTGGGATTCCCGTATTCCGGACCGGCCAGGACATCACCCCGCTGAATAACAGATTTTTCTATGCCCTGGAGATTGATAGCGGTTCTTAAACCGGCGGATGAGCTTTTTACTTCTTCATTATAAACCTGAATGCCCCGAATTTTAGTCTTTATTCCCTGGGGAAGAATAACAATAGTATCTCCTGCCTGAACCTTACCGGAAATAACCGTTCCCGTAACAACCGTTCCAAATCCTTTCATAGAAAAGACCCGATCTATTGGCAGACGGAAAATTTTATTTGAATATCTTTCCTCCATTTGTTTTACCATCAAATCCAGTTCCGTAATCAAATCAGGGATTCCATCGCCTCTTAACGATGAGACAGGAATAATAGGGGCGTCCTGTAAAAAAGTGGCGGAAACGAATTCTCTGACTTCTTCTTTTATAAGTTCGACCCATTCTTTTTCAACGAGATCAGTTTTAGTAATAACTATAACCCCCTTTTTAATTCCCAGAAGACGGCATATATCAAGATGTTCCTGTGTTTGAGGCATGATACCATCATCAGCGGCGACAATAAGCATTACCAGATCAATTCCACAAGCGCCGGCCACCATTGTCTTAACAAACTTTTCATGCCCTGGAACATCAACAATGCCTAACTTTTCGCCATTGGGAAGTGTAAAGGAAGTGAATCCAAGTTCAATAGTAATTCCCCTCTCTTTTTCTTGTTTCAGACGGTCAAGATCAATCCCTGTAAGGGCTTTAATTAAAGAAGTTTTGCCGTGGTCAATATGTCCGGCTGTCCCCAATATAAATTGTTTCACTTAAAAATTAATACCTTTACCTTTATAATGTTAATTCAAATTTTTACCACCCGGAGAACTATGAAAGAATATACAATTTTCTTCTGATTTTTGTTTGCCCATTTTAATAAGCATCGATTCTAATGTCCGAGTTAAAGGAAATAATGTATTATTATCCTTTGCGCAAATCGGGATTGCTTTGTTAATTTTA
>JAXHUS010000475.1:0-2083 GCA_034189305.1 Thermodesulfobacteriota bacterium
AATGATATAGGAGTATTTTCTACAATTTCTGGATAAGGGCTTTTATCTCTTTTCCCTTGATTTTGTAGAATCAAATTATATCAAGGAGTTATGGCCCAGAGAAATAATTATAATCATTTAAATTAATAAATATACAATATAGTACATCGTTTCTTAAATAACGTTACAATCATGTCATTTCAAGCGTAGCGAGAAATCTTTTGTATCACAGTGAATTATAAATATATCCCCTTCGGTTAATATGACATCTTAATTACGAAACACTGTACTAGTGGCTATACAGGAATATAATTCTCCAAAGATTTTGTCTTTTACATTAAATATAGTACAATTTTTTTAACTTTATTTAATTATAGTAATTATTAATTATAGTCAAATTTATTATGAAAATTATTTTCAGTAGAATTCTTTAAATTCTTAAAAGAGTTAGAAATTTCATAATAAATTTAATCCAGCATTACTAAGTTGCATTTAAAACTGGCAAACTCCATATTATATACTGTCGGTACAAGTAATCGAACAAAAGAAGCTTTCCTTGAGATACTTAAATTTTATAACATAAAAACCGCGGTCGATGTTAGAAGTTTCTCTAAAAGTAGATTTAAACATTTTACAAAAGAAAATCTCAGGCTAATTTTAAAAGAAAATGGATTTAATTATATTGATTCGGGAAAGGAACTGGGTGGATTTCGAAAAGGGGGTTATCCGGCTTATACCGAAACTCTCTCCTTTAAAGAAGGTATATCAAGATTGGAAGGGATTTGTAATAAAGGCACAGTTGCATTTATGTGTGCGGAGAAGCTTCCATGGAAATGTCACAGACTATATATCGCCTTAAGTCTGGAAAAAAGAGGGTGGCAGGTAGTCCATATTCTTGATAAGGGTACGGTATGGGAATAGAATTTGATCCCTTTAGGGTATTTTTTATTTGGACAGCAGACTGTCAGGTCCTGATCCAAAAATCCAGATATAAATATGTAAACCCTTACAAAATTCAAGATATTATGTTATATGTAAATGTTGTATCAAAGCAGTTAAGAAGCCAATATACAAATATTTTTTATGGTTGCGGTTTATACCAAAAAATGCGTTTACATTTTTCGGGCAATATAAAAGGGAAATTGGAAAATTTAATTTCACTTTTTTTATTCTTTGCTATTTATTTTGCAATTTGAATTTTTCAATTTACCAAAAATTGCTACTGCAATTTTTGATTTTATAGCAAAAGTAAAAAAGAGGATATTTTTATTAAGACCTGGATTTTCAATAAAGTGCAGTCTTGAGGGATTAAATGGAGATATTGTGACAAAACCTTCTGTAATTTCATCACCATCCCCCAGGGTGAGCATTATCATACCCACCTTTAATAATGCCCTATTTCTCCCCCAGGCACTGGATAGTGTCTTAAATCAAACTTACACATCCCATGAGATTATTGTAGTGGATGATGGTTCAACGGATGAAACAAGCGTTGTTTTGGAGCCTTATTTAAAGCATATTCATTATGTATATCAAGCAAATACCGGATCAGCAAGTGCTCGCAATTTTGGTATGCAATTGGCTAAGGGAGAATTTGTTGTTTTTCTTGATGCTGATGATTATTTTCTTGCTGATAAATTGACAGATCAGGTTGACTATTTTGACAAGCAGCCCAATTTTGGTATTATAAACAGCGGCTGGCATATAGTCAATAAGCAGGGGAAGACAATTGTTGATGTGGAGCCCTGGCTTTATTCCCCACAACTTAATCTGGAGACATGGCTTTTATGGAAGCCGATATTTCTGGGTGCAATGATGATTCGCCGGCAATGGTTGGAAAAAGTTAGTTGCATGGACTCCCGGTTAAATCAAGCCCATGATGTTGATCTGATTTTGCGTTTGTCTCTTGCCGGTTGTAAAGCATCATGGCTGCCAAAAATAACGGTAAGCTATCGCAGGCACGAGTTCAATAAAACCCGAAACGGTCCTCAACAGGTGCAGAGTATTCATATGGTGCTGGACAATTTTTTTAGCAAATCAAATATCCCCAGGAAAATAAGCCTCATGGAAAATAAAGTTCGTTACTATACTTCTGTCTGGAATG
>JAXHUS010000476.1:0-12794 GCA_034189305.1 Thermodesulfobacteriota bacterium
AATTACGAAGAAAAATTATGTGAACTATCTCCCCGAACTTAAGAAATTATTGCCTAAAGCAACTTCACATAGACATATCACAGGGTTAAAAAACGGCTGGATAACCATGCCCATTGTTAAAAAGGAATATCCATTGCTAAACAGCTTATATACTAAAGCTACAAGGAGGAATGAAGGTAAATTCAAAGTAGGAGAAAGTAACAAACTAATAGGTAAGGAACCCTGGAGGGCAGGAGCTCCCTTTCCCAATCCAAAGACAGGGGCGGAACTTGCATGGAGTGCTTACAGAAGGTTTCAATATTTAGATGATCTAACGTTTTATGCCGATTTCCTGCTTTATGACAAAAAAGCCAATATAGAACGTTCCCTTAAATGGGTTCTTCGCAAGAAAATGTGGGTTGGAAGGCTGGAATTCCCTCCTGTTCCCGAATTTTCTGGAAACAATGGAGTTCTTAATAGTAAAGAGAGCATAGTCATAACTAAACCTTATGATATTAGAGGATTCTGCATGCTTAGAATAAGATATGAGGATTTAGAAAAGCCTGATGCAGTTTATTCATATATTCCGGCTATAAGAAGGGTACGACGTTTAACAGGATCGGATGTCACAGATCCCATGTTGGGGAGCGATTGTGTTTATGATGACTTTGAAACCTGGAGACAGAAGATAGATACCAAAATGACTTTTAAATTAGGGGAGACAAAGTTACTTGTTGATACCCGTGTTCTTGGTGAAAAACCCAGCCCCTTATTTAATAAAAATTGTTGGCAAACTGAGTGGGAGATAAGGCCCTTCTGGATACTGGAAGTTTACCCCAATGATCCAGATTATACTTATAGTAGAAGGATGATATATGTCAGTAAAGACAGAGCAGGCTATGAAGGATTTGACCTCCCCTACGGAGAGAATTACGATCAAAAGGGAAGACTTTTTAGAATTGCCCATTGTGGCCGAATGAAGTTTCTATCATATAAAAACAATTGGTGCATGGACTGCTGTTACGGATATATATATGGCAATTATCTCAATAAACATAATACGGTTATGAATCATACACCCATATGGCAGGACCCTGATTGTACGGTAAAGAGTTTCACCATGAAAGCTTTAATCGGGGCGGCAAGATAAGCATTTTATAATAGGGGGTTGGGATGAGAACAATATTTTTAGCTATGCTATTCGTATTATGCATTAATGGTTTAATCCAGGCTCAGGAATATAAGATCAAGCCTGGAGTTGTAATTACTAAGGAAAACTATGAAAATTACCTTCCGGAACTTAAGCTGTCTTTACCTCATGCAGTCTTCCATAGATATGTAAATGGCCTTAAAAACGGCTGGATAACAATGCCCATTGTAAAGAAAGAATATCCACCCCTTAATTTCTTTTATTTGGAGGCTTCAAAGCAAAATAAGGGGAAGTTCAAGGTAGCAGAAAACAACAAATTAAAAGGTAATGAATCATGGAGGACAGGGGCCCCTTTCCCCAATCCTGAGACAGGAGATGAACTTGCATGGAACATTTACAGAAGAAGTGGGTATCTGGATGACCTGACCTTTTATGCCGATTTCTTACTTTACGACAAAAAAGCCAATATAGAGCGTTCCCTTAAATGGGTTCTTCGTAAGAAAATGTGGGTAGGGAGGCTGGAATTCCCTCCTGTTCCCGAATTTCCAGGAAACAATGGAGTTCTTAATAGTAAAGAGTGCATAGTCATTCTTGAACCCTTTGATGTCAAGGGGTTCTGCATGCTCAGGATAAGATATGAGGACATAGAAAAGCCGGATGAAGTTTATTCCTATATTCCAGCCATAAGGAGAATCCGCCGTTTAACAGGATCAGATGTCACAGATCCCATGCTGGGGAGCGATTGTGTTTATGATGATTTTGAAACCTGGAGACAGAAGATAGATACTAAAATGACTTTTAATATGAAAAAGACAGATAAGCTGGTTGGTATCCGGGTACTGGGGGATAAACCTGAACACTGGAAATTTGTGAGAAACTGTTATCAAACTGAGTGGGAGGTAAGACCTTTTTGTGTTCTTGAAGTAAATATAAATGACCCGGAATATGCTTATAGTAAAAGGGTGATATATGCAAACAAAGATGCGGGGTATACACTGCCATATGCAGATAATTATGATCAAAGGGGAAGGCTGCTAAGGGTCTGCCAGAATAATGGCCAGTCAAAGCTTGTATTTTATAAGGGTGGGTGGTACTCAGATTGCTACTGGGGATATACATATTCAAATTCCCTTACAGGCCATTCCACTGTTATGGTTCATTATCCTATATGGCGGGATCCTGGGTGTACTGAAAAGATTTTTACCTTTAAAGAGTTACTAAAGCAGGCCAGGTAAGTTAGTGGTATCAATTAAGAGTTAATAGCTATGAATTATGAATTATTTTTTACTTGTATTGATGTCATTAGAATAGAACCTAACAGTTGTTTTTCCAGAATTCGTCCTCGTTATCCTTTTCCAATTCACGATAGCGATTGATAATACGTAGTAAATTCTGCTTTATCATTCTTCATTCTTAACTTTTAACTCTTAGTTATGAAGGGAGGTGGTATCTTTAGTAGTGAGATTAAAATTGAAAACATTAATTATTTAAGACGTTTTTATAAATTAATTACAGTTACATTTTAAAAGGAGGAGAGAAATGGCTGAGAAATTTGACATTATTATTGTAGGTGGAGGACATAACGGATTAGCCTGTGGTGCCTATCTGGCTAAAGCCGGGCAAAAGGTTATCGTTTTTGAAAGAAGAGATCTGGTAGGTGGCGGGGTTATGACGGAAGAAATTACCCTTCCGGGATTTAAACATAATACCCACTCTGCCATGCATGAGTGGATATTTATGGGGCCGGTTTACTATGACCTGGAGTTAAAAAAGTATGGTGCCCTATATAAATTTGCTCCCGGACTGGCTAATGTATTTGAAGATGGCAGTTCTATAGTTCTATATAGGGACCTGGATAGAACTGTTAAACAGATCGAAAAATTTTCTAAAAAAGATGCCGTAACATATAGAGAAATCGTCACTGAATTTTTAAATTATAGTGATTTAGTTGTAACCTCTTATCTTTTCAACGCTCCAATGTCAGCTTCGCAATGGGCTTCCAGATTGGAAGGGACACACGCTGGAAGGGAGTTTCTCAGGATGATGGCAAGTTCATCTTATTATATAATTGATGAGCTTTTTGAAAATGAAAAGGTAAAAGCATGGCTTATGATTAATGTTACCCAGTCAAGCATACCTCAGGATTCCTTTGGAAGCGGTTTAATCTTTCCTTCTATGCATCCGGCTTTACATAAGTGCGGTATTGGAACTGCAGTGGGTGGTTCTATATCCCTTGCCAAGGCCATGGGGAAAGTAATCGAGGCTAATGGTGGAGTAGTTAAAAACAACAGCGAGGTAAAGGAAATTATGGTAAAAAATGGAGTGGCCCAGGGGATTCGTTTAAGTGATGGAACTGAATATCTGGCCAATAAGGCAGTGGCTTGCAATGTAGGGCCTACTCTTATCTTCGGCGAAGGTAAGATGATTGGAAAGGAGCACCTGGATGAAACCTTTTTAAAGCAGATTTCTCACTGGAGACCCGGAGAAGTTGCCCTTTTTACCTTTCATATGGCTTTAAATGAACAAATTCGATATAAAGCTGCAGATAAAGAACCGGATGTGGATAGATGCTATACCGTTGGCATGGTTGAAACCGTAGAAGTTTTGCAAAAACAATTTAATGCAATAAGGATAGGTGAAATTCCCAGGGGTGATGCCATTGGATTCCTGGCGGTTCATCCCACGGTAGTTGATTCAACCCAGGCACCTGCCGGGAAACATACTGCCTTTATATGGCAGTTTGCTGTAAATACAAAAATAATAAAAGGGGGGCCGGAAAAGTGGGATGAGGTTAAGGAAGAATACCAGGAAGAATGCTTAAGATTCTGGGCAAAATATACGAAAAATCTGGACAAGGAAGGTGTTATCCTTGCCAAACATTCAGATAGTCCTCTGGACATAGCAAGGAAGAATCCCTCAATGATCTATGGCGATTTATCAGGTGGTTCTATGGATCAGGATCAAATAACCATTTTTCGGCCGTTTCATGGTTATCCCCCTTATCACACACCCATTGAAAATCTCTTTATGTGCGGACCATCTACACATTCAGGTGGCGGCTGCAGTGCCGCACCGGGGTATAACGCTGCCAATGCCATAGCCGAGGCCCTCAAGATCAAGAAATGGTGGAAAACCCCGGCCTATTTTGGAGGGGCACCTGAAGAGGAGATGTAACAAAAGAAGAGGAGTATCAGAAGTTATATAAAGTAGAGGAAAAATAAAACGGTTAAGAGTGTAGGGGAATTTACATGTGTTATGAGTTACGAGTTGCGGGTTACGTGTTGAGATTGGGTATTGTAAAAACTCGTAACTTGTAGCTCTTATTTTCTGTTTAAAATTTTGTTAGTTAATAACAATATAAGGAGGGAAAAATGCCTTTTAATGATATAAGAGAGTTTATTTCCAGGTTGGAAGAGACGGGAGATGTACAGCCGATAGAAGTGGAAGTTGACTGGGATATAGAAGCCGGGGGAATTGCAAGGCGATGTTGTGAATTATCAGCACCCGCCCCTCTTTTTAAAAAAATTAAAGATTATCCCGATGGATATAGAATATTTGCCAATCCCCTTGCTACTTTTCGTAGATTAGCCATAGCAATGGATCTTAATGCAGATGCTTCCTATCAAGAAATTCTGGATACATATGATGATAGGAAGGCCAACCCAATAAAGCCGGTTCTGGTTAAGGATGGATCCTGTAAAGAAAATATCTGCACTGGAGATGAAGTGGATCTGTTTAAATTTCCGGCTCCTATGGTACACGAAGGTGATGGTGGAAGATATATAGGTACATGGCATTTGGTAGCCACAAAGGATCCGGATAGCAATTGGGTAAACTGGGGGATGTACAGGCTTATGATTCATACAAAAAATACCCTGGGCGGCTTTATTGTCCAGCCCCAGCATATCGGGGTAATCTTTGATAAATATGAAGCTATGAACAAACCAATGGAATTTGCTATTGCTATAGCCCCTGAGCCTATCAGCACCCTTGTTGCAACAAGTGGTGTTCCCTATGGAGTCAGTGAAGTAGATATTGTCGGAGGAATGAGGGGAGAGGCCCTCAATGTGGTCAAGTGTGCGACCGTGGATCTGGTAGTGCCTGCTACGTCAGAAATAGTATTTGAAGGTGAGGTATTACCCGGAGTGAGAAAGCTCGAGGGTCCTTTTGGGGAGTATACCGGTTACAGGGCATCCGGGGAATCAACCAAACCGGTTTATCAGGTGAATGCCATTACTCACAGAAATGATCCCATTTTAACCATGTCCTGTATGGGGGTAGCCATAGATGATTCCGATGTTGGATTGAACATATCTTATGCCTCTGATATCCGGTCAGCTTTAAAAGCAGCAGGTCTTCCAATAACCGGAGTTTATCTTCCACCCGAGGCATGCTGTTCCCTGTGTGTTGTAGCTACTAAAACCCCTTATCCCAATATTGCATCCAAGATAGCAGGTACAATCTGGGCTAATAAGAATGGGCAATGGATTCCTAAAATAATCGTTGTTGATGATGATATAGACTATACTAACCTTGGTGCAGTTACTCATGCCCTGGCAACCAAATGCCATCCGGTAAGGGGAGTTACAATACTTCCAAATACTCCAGGCAATCCATTAATACCTTACTATACAATGGAAGAAAAGCTTCTTGGATTGGGAAGCAATATGGTATTCGACTGTACCTGGCCCGCCCATTGGCCGGATGAGGAAAGAGCCCAGTTATCTTCATTTGATATGATATATTCCAGAGGAATGAAGGAAAAGATACTGCAAAACTGGTCTAAATATGGGTTTAAATAAGGTAAGTAAATGAACACACTTTATAAAAGAGAACGAAACAGCAGCTATGGGTTTATACCGATAATCATTATTAGAGGAGAAAAAAATGATTTTTAAAGATTTGAGAGGATATACAGACAAATTGAAAGATGAAGGAGAGTTGCTGCAGATAGAAGAAGAAGTTGACTGGAATCTGGAAGTTGGGGCGATAATTCGAAGGTCTTATGATTTGAAGGCACCGGCTCCCTTTTTTCAAAAGATTAAGGATTATCCTGATGGATATAGAATATTTGGAGCTCCGGCCGGGGCAAGTAATAAACCTGATCGTTATTATGTACGGTCAGCAATCTCTCTGGGTCTGAAACCGGACTCAACCGCTTCAGAAATTATAGAGGAATATATTAAAAGGAAAAATCAGCCTATAAAGCCTGTACTTGTTAAAGGTGGAGCTTGTAAAGAAAATATACTTATAGGAGAGGAACTGGATTTAGAAGCATTCCCTGCCCCTCTTTTGCATCAGGGAGACGGAGGAAGGTACATAGGAACCTGGCATATTGTGGTTACGAAAGATCCTGATACCGGCTGGGTAAACTGGGGCATGTACCGGTTGATGCTTCACGATAAGAAATCCATGGGCATCTTGCTGACCCCGCTGCAAGATATTGGATCAATGTACTACCAGAAATATGAGTCGAGAGATAAACCCATGGAAGTTGCTATTGCTATGGGGACGGAACCTGTAACTTCTTTGATCGCTTGCAGTATGCTGCCGGTAGGAGTTAATGAAGCGGATATAGTTGGAGGGATTCGAGGTGAGCCTATAGAATTGGCGAAGGGAGAGACGGTAGACTTAGATGTGCCTGCAAATGCCGAGATTATAATTGAAGGAGAAATTTTACCTTATGAAAGAAAGGATGAGGGCCCCTTTGGTGAATATACAGGTTTTAGAGCCGGAAAAAGATCACCCAAACCTGTAATTCATGTAAAGGCAATTACTCACCGCAATGATCCTATTCTTCCTGTATCCTGTATGGGAGTGCCAGTTGATGACAGTCATGCCTGTATGACATTAACCATGGCCGGGGATATTTTAGATGAATTAAGGAAACAGGGGCTTCCGGTAAAGATGGTCTATCTTCCCCCTGATTCGGCCTGTCATATGGTAGTTGTTTCTACCAGGGTACCTTATCCTAATTTTGCCAAAAGGGTAGCAACTGGAGTCTGGGCTACTAAAGCTGGAAATCTTTCGTACTATCTGATTGTTGTAGATGACGATGTGGAAGTCACTAACATGAATGAGGTATTACATGCCATGTGTAATAAATGTCATCCTGACCGGGGCATATTCAAAATGCCTAATTCTCCAGGCTCTCCGGTACTTATCCCCTTTTTAAATCCCCAGGAAAGATTGATAGGCAATGCAGCCCGTGTACTGTTTGATTGTACCTGGCCCAAGGATTGGCCGGATGAGGACACCCCATCCAAGGTGTCTTTTAATGTAGCATGGCCCAAGGAAATACAAGAAAGGGTTCTGTCTAAATGGGGAAAATATGGGTATTAGTAAGCAATTTTTTCCTTCCCCCTACCAAACAAGGGGAGAATTTCTCCCCTTGTAATATTTTATTTGAATGGTTGCTGAAAATATTTTGAAGATATTACCTAAAGACCGCTGTTAGCAATTAGCAGGTAACTGAGAAGTTGGGAAACATTCAAAAATTTAAGTATCAAAAAAATAAAGAAAGGTGAAAAAATGGCATTTCGAGATTTAAGGGAGTGGTTAGAATATCTTGAAGAAAATGGTGAATTGGTTCGGGTAAAGAAAGCGGTGGACTGGAACCTTGAAGTCGGGGCAATAATAAGGAGAGTATATGACACTAAGGCCCCGGCCCCCCTCTTTGAAAACATAAAAGATTATCCTGGATTTAATATTTTGGGTGCTCCGATAGGTCTCAGTGCCAGAAACCGCTATGCAAGATTTGCCAGTGCTTTAGACATGCCGCTGGACTCCAGTGTAGTAGATATTACTGAGGAGTATTTAAGCAGGAAAAGGGCTCCCCTTAAACCGATTATCGTAAAAGAAGGAGTCTCCCAGAAAAATGTTATTACAGGAGATAATAATAAGAAATTAGAAATCAGCTTTAGGCATAAAGGGTTACAATAAAATATAAAGGAGATAAAGTTATGAAAAAGAGCGTTTCTTTATTTTGTGTATTAATGATTTTTATAATGCTGATTGGGGTTGGAATAGAGCAGGCAAGGGCGGACACGGAGATTTGGGGAGACAAGCTGACCATGGCAGGATTTTTAAGATATGAGTTAGCAGTGCACACGGGCCAGAAAAATCCCGGCAACATGTTTCAAAATAACAATAACAGTATTAATCTTGCCCGGGTCTTTTTTCAAACGGAATGGACATACAAACCGTTCGATAGATTTAAGGATAATTTCAAACTATATAGTAAAATAAGGCTTATACAGGATCATACGGAAGATATTGACAGTGATTTAGGCAGGTATGATGCCTTTCCCAGAAGCGCCCCCAGTGAATTAAAGATAGGGGGCAACAATGAATATCAATTTGAGGCATGGGAACTATATGGTGATATAAAAGCCGGGAAGCTATGGTTAAGGCTGGGGAGGCAGCAGATTGCCTGGGGTGAGATGATAGCGGCGAGGATAATGGATATTATCAATCCCCTGGATCAGAGCTGGCATTTCAGGTTTGAGCCGGAAGAATTTGAGAACATCAGGATTCCCCAGTGGGCTATTCGTGGGTACTATACAATAGAGCAAAATGTAATACCCTGGCTGTGGAATTTAAGCATAGAAGGTTTTGTAAATCCCGGCGACATAAGTCCCGATGTAAATCCGGAATTCGGAGCGCCCTTTAATCTGAAGCCCCCCTATCCTCCCTTTTTCGATATAACGGAGAGAGACAGAAGGGGGGATGTGGAGTATGGGCTCCGGTTCGGGGGTAGCATAGGACAGTTTTACGGGACATTAAACTACCTTCATCTATACACCGACTCTGCATATTTAGACACCAGAAGATTGAGACTGAACATTCCCCCTCCTCCTGGTTTACCGCCATTTATCTTTGTTCTGGATGCCAAGTATCCCCTGGCGGAAATTTACGGATTAACGGTAAACTATGCCTTTGGGCCCCCGATAGACACAGTGATAACCTTTGAGGGGACATACAGTCCGAATCAGCCTTACGGAGATGCCAGGTCCAACTTTCCCGGAATCAGAGACAGGGAGACATATAATTATGCGATTCTGTTTACCCGGAAGACCTTTGTCTTTCCCCGGCCTACCAGTGCAATGATGATTCAATTTCAGTTTGGTCAGACTATAGTGGAGGGGAACCAACGGGACATCCTTTCTATGAACAGCAAAACGGACAAGACAAGGGAAACGGTGGCGCTTATTCTGAGCCAGCCTTTTTGCAAAGCGGATTTATTCACCCCATCTTTCCAGTTTGTCTATGACTGTGACGATTCATATTATATAAAGCCGGCGGTAAAGATCAAATATGGAGATCACTGGACTGCAAATATCTGGGGAGTAATTCTTGGGGGAACCGAGGACAGGCCGGGTAGATTCGGGTCAATGTACTGGGGAGACGAGATTGTATTTCGTGTAACCTATCAATTTTAAGATGTTGAAAGAAAAAAGGAGGGTTTAATATGGAATTATTAAATAAGAGAATATCCGTATGTATAGTTGTGATTTTTATGCTTATGCTGTTTCCCATATGTGGGGATACGGCGGACAAGCTGCCGACCATAGAGGAACTTACCAATGGCAAGGTAAAGATAGGGGATCTTGTTGATAAGAATAATGTGGACCTGGTGAAAGAGTATCTTTCCTCGGGTGTGTATGAATTAGTGAAAAGAGGGTTGGTTTTAAGAATGGCAAAGCAAGAAATTCCCCCGGAAAAGCTTACTCCAAAAACTTTTCAGGAGGCAACCGAGAGGAACAGGGGTAAGGCGATTATAAATGAGAAGGGGGTAGTTTACCTAAAGGACGGATCCCTCTGGCCAGGAGGTCTTCCCTTCCCTGACCCTAAGACAGGAAACGAAGTGATGGGAAATGTTAAATATGGGATAGCCTACAGCGATCTTCTCCATGATCCCAACTGGATATTTTATATCAATAAAAAAGGAGAGCGCTATAAAAAAGTTGGACAGTACCATAAATGGATTATCACGAATTGTAGAACGAAGTTACCCCCTCTGGGGACAATTCCAGGTTATAAGGATGTACTCTATAAAAGGTTGAGTGCAACCACCTATCCCCTGGAAATAAAGGGTCTGGGGCAGTTTAATGTTAGATATTATGATGATGCCGAGAAGTATGATACAGGCTTTGTGTACCTTCCGGCATTCAAGAGAACAATCCGGGTATCCGCTATCACATGGCAGGACAATATTGCAGGGTCCGATTTAATCTATGGAGATGCCAATGCAACTCTGGAACCTTATTGCTACTGGAATTTTAAATTCATAAAGAAGACCTATTTACTGACGCCGGAACTTAAAAACCCTTTTACCTATTATGATGAAAAAGGAAATTTTGATAAAAGATTAAAATTTGATGAAGGGTATAAATTCCCCAGGCTTGGATGGGCAATATTACCTGCCCATATTGTAGAGGCTACCCCTAAGATAAAACATCTATACAAGAAAAAGCTCTTTTATGTAGTTGCTTATCCGTATTGGCTGGTTTGTTCTGATATACTAATGACGGATAATTTTGACCTGCAGAATAAATTATGGAGGGTGTATTTTCACCTTTATGGTGATTACTATGAACTGGACGGTGAGACTTACCATTTAACATATGGCTGTCTTGTATATGATTTCCAATCCGAACACTCAACCCAGATGTGGTATAAAGAGTACCTGGATAGAGGAAATTATAAACCGGAGGATGTAACCTTAAGGTCATTGTTGGAGTGGGGAAGGTAATCGTTTAGATTAGAGGTCAGGTCCGCGGCCTGTGCGGGCCTGACCTCTAATAAGCGTCCATTCACATTATACTTCCGGAATCCCTCATATCATACCCCCCCATCTGCTCCACTTTACCTTTGAATTCACGTGAATTAATAATACCTAAAAGGGAAGTTATTAATTTCGTATTATAAATTTCCTTTGGGATTACAAGGTCGTATCTTTCTTTTGTAATTGGGATAAAATCCAGGCCGAGAACTCGGGCAGCAGACAATATTCCAAGACCCATATCAGCAACCCCGCTAAGGACTGATATTGCCACTTCTGTATGGGTTATTAACTCCCTACTGTATCCATCAAGTTTTTCTTTATCAATACCTGCCTCATCAAGCTTAAAATCCATAAGTATTCTGGTTCCGGAACCCTGCTGTCTATTTATTATCTTAATACCCTGCCTTTTTAAATCATTAAAACTATTTATTTTCAATGGATTGCCTTTTTTAACAATCAATCCCTGTTCACGATAGGAAAGGTTTATAATCACAGGGTCTATATCAGAAAGATATTTCTTTATATAAGGTATATTATATTCTCCTGTTTTAGGATGTAAAAGATGACAGCCTGCAATATGGGCGCTTCCCCTTTGTAAAGCAACAAGGCCTCCTATACTTCCCACATTTGCAAGGGACATGGTAAATTCCGGGAATCTTTTCACAAGCTCTTGAGAAAGAAGCTCAATAGTGGAATCATTACTCCCCATGACTATTACATGATTTATAATTTCCCGAACCCTGCTTTTTTCCGGCAAATTATCCTTTGCGCTTTTCATTATCCATTCTTCAACCAGCCTTCTGGGAAAAATCCATTTACCGGTAATTCTTGTCCCGGGCAACTTCCCCTCCTTTATTAACTTGTAAACCTGTTTCTCATTTATATTAAGAAATTCCGCCACCTCTTTTGTGTTCATCATTTCCTTGTTCATATTGCACCTCTTTTTGCTAAAAATCTAATTTAGAGTTGATTTAATGTCAATAAAAATAAATAATAGTGCTTACCGAAAAAAAATATTTATCTGAAAATATATTTAAATCCCTCATTAATTGCCCTGGCGTTTTATTAAACAGAATATGGTCTTGATTTACCACAAATTCAAATTGAGTGACAGGATTAGAAAAGGCAAAAGGTTTTTTAAATAGTCCCAATTGTAAAGCTGTCCTTTGATTATACGCTCAAAAAAGGTATAAAAAACCATAATGATGTAACAAGAATACAGAAACCCATCACCTAATTTTTTGGATTCCTTAAGTAATAAGGTTTTGCAGCAATTTTAGCCCGCCCATAGGCATTATAAATGAAAAATTACAACCTTATGCTTATCAAGGTTTCTCCAAGTTTGATGATGAATTTAGGAATATAAAGCATATTTGAAAAGTAATATTACTTATGTTAAAAATTATAATATAAATTAATAAAAAAACCCAGGTAAAAAAGGAAAAATCAATGGAACTTAAGCCGGAAATGTTTAAAAATTTTTTGCCTTTGCCCATTACACTGATAACTACTGTTGATCAAAAAGGTATACCCAATGCCGCTCCTTATAGTTGTGTGATGCCGATATTGAGGCCCCTTGATCTTATTGCCATAGCTTCGGCGTTGCCTCATGATACCCTTAAAAATATCAGGCATACAAAAGAGTTTGTAGTCAATGTAATGGGAAATCCTTCTTTCCGTGAGACGATTAAATGTGCAAGGGAATATCCACCGGAGAAAAATGAACTTGTCGAGGTAGACATAGAAACCACTTCTTCGAAGAAGGTGTCTCCTCCAAGGGTTAAGGACGCCATTGGCTGGATTGAGACAAGAATGGAAAAGGAAATTACCGGGGATAACTACTCTCTCATCATTGGAAAGGTGCTATTTTCAGAGATA
>JAXHUS010000477.1:0-2888 GCA_034189305.1 Thermodesulfobacteriota bacterium
ATAAAGAACGGTTTTTAGAAGAATAGGGTGAATTTAAAAATACAGAACATTTAATAGAACTGCATAATGGTAGAATTTGGTCTTAAACAAAGATGTAAGAAGGATGTAAGGTGCCAGGTGCCATTAGAATTTGTTATGAAAGGGTTTTAATAGATTAGATATGGAAAGATATTTCCCGGAAAAGATTGACCGTAGTGACCAGATAAAAAGAATTAAAAATTATATTAAACCCCACTGGAAGAGATTGTCTATAAGTTTAATATTAACGGTACTTGTAGCAGCAAGCACTGCAGCAGTAGCCTGGCTTGTTAAACCGGTTATGGACGATATTTTTCTAAAAAAAGATGTGACTTTACTCACAGTTTTTCCCTTGATTATAATAGCCATTTATATTGTTAAAGGTATTGCCATATTTGCCCAATCCTACTTAATCCGACAGATCGGGCAAAGGGTAATTATGAAAGTAAGGGAGGACCTTTATGGTCATATACAAACCATGTCCCTTGGCTTTTTTCATAAATATCCCTCAGCTGTTCTCATGTCTCGATTTACAAATGATATATCAAGACTTGCCAATATTTCATCGGCGGTTGTGGCAAATTTTTTCAGGGAATTATTTAGTTTGTTAGGTCTTATATGTGTCGCCCTTTCTCGTGACTGGAAACTGACTTTAATTGCTTTAACGGTACTTCCTGCGGCTTCCGTTCCTATTACGAAAGTTACTGAGAGATTAAGAAAATTTAGCCGCAAAACAAGGGATAAAAATGCAGAAATGAATAATTTTTTACAGGAATCCTTTACAGGTATAAAGATCGTTAAAATTTTCTGCAGGGAAAAGTATGAAAAAGAGAAATTTAATAATGTAAATAATAAAATTTACCGCCTTACTATGAAAACTGTAAAGGCTGATGAGATAATTTCACCTGTCATGGAGCTTATTGGTTCACTGGCAATTGCTCTGGTTATATGGTATGGAGGGCTTCAGGTAATTAAAGGAACCAGTACTCCAGGGACATTCTTTTCATTTATAGCAGCAGTAATGATGATGTATGGTCCTGTAAGGAAACTGGCAAGGATGAACAACAATATACAGCAGTCGTTAGCTTCTTCGGAAAGGGTTTTTGGCTTGCTTAATATGGCGGAAGAAGAGGTTATTGATAAAGGAAAAGGTGTTAAGCCGGAAAGTTTTAAAGAAAAGATAACCTTTGAAGGAGTAACCTTTAGCTATGAAAAAGATGACGGTATTGTACTAAAGGATATTGATCTTCATATTCACAGGGGAGAAATTGTAGCTTTAGTCGGTTCGAGTGGAGCAGGTAAGACTACCCTGTGCAGTCTGATACCAAGATTTTATGATGTAAACGGGGGAAGGATTTTAATTGATGATATAGATATTCGTTCCCTTGATCTTAAATGGTTGAGGCAGCAAATTGGCCTGGTAACACAGGAGAATTTGCTTTTTAATGACACTGTTAGCAATAATATTTCTTACGGTAAAGAGGATGCAAGTATTGATGAGATAAAAAATGCTGCACAAATTGCCTATGCTCATGATTTCATAACGGATATGACAAATGGTTATAATACGGTTATAGGTGAAAAGGCAACAAGGCTTTCCGGAGGAGAGGCTCAAAGAATAGCTATTGCCAGAGCAATATTAAAAAATCCTGCCATCCTTATTTTAGATGAAGCAACCTCAGAGCTGGATTCTGAATCAGAGACGATTGTCCAGAAGGCTCTTGATAATTTAATGAAAAATCGTACCACTATTGTCATAGCCCACAGACTTACAACTGTATTTAAAGCGGACAGGATAGTTGTATTAGAAAATGGTGAAATAATAGAAACTGGAACCCATGAAGAGCTTTTTAATAATGGGGGAACATACAAAAGACTCTTTGAATTGCAATTTATGCCTGCAATTAAATAATTTATATTGGGTATTTTATTGTTAATGACCAAAACTCTTTCTATTCAAGTAACGGGGAACACCATGAAAAAATGAGAAAAAATTAGTTTAAAAAAGATTTTAAGAGTACATTTTTCATTAAAAATTGTGCATAATTAGTTTAACCATTTATTAATTAAAGAATAAACGAAAATTTTAACAATCTTCTTAAATAAGCCCCAATAAAGAACTGAATAAAATTTCTTAACTAAAATAAATCATTAGGAGGTGTGCATATATTTTCCTTTTTATCGTTTCTCATTGGGTATAATCAGATTTGACTATACGATTTCTTTTTTTTATATTTATACCCATCTTTTATTAAATATTTTATTTTCTAAATATTTTTTCTTAAATTTCATTTTTTACATAAGAATAGAAACAAAATATATCGTACCCTTATAGCGTCTATAGGAGGGGCAGTGGAAGACAATTTTAGCAAAGAAGAACTATTTGCAACCGTAAAGAAAAATATCGGTACAAATAACTTTAAAAGGTGGTTTGCCTATATAAAATTAAAGGAAAAAAAATCACAATATCTCTCCTTTCAATGTCCCAACCAATTTATTTTAGATTGGGTTAAAGAAAATTATATTGATGCAATCCATAAAGCTATTATAGAAGTTTCCGGGAAAAGGTATGATATTAAATGGTTTTTAGATCCTTCTGATGCTAAAATAACAGTTTCCCCTCAAGAAAAGCAGCTTTCTTTAATTAAAGAATATAATAATGGTCATTTTAGTTATCCTCATTTTAACAGTAATTATACATTCAAAAATTTTGTGGTTGGTTCTTGTAATCAGTTTGCTTATGCTTCGGCTATCACAGTTGCAAACCAGGAAACAAGGAAATATAACCCCCTATTCTTTTATTCAGAAGAAGGATTGGGCAAAACACATCTTTCCAATGCTATCGGACAGCATATTCTTTATAATTTTTC
>JAXHUS010000478.1:0-7562 GCA_034189305.1 Thermodesulfobacteriota bacterium
TCAACGACTATCTCCCTTTCGTACCCCCCCATGATAGTTACTGAAGCAACACCGGGCAAGGATTCCAGTCTTTTTTCCACCATATCTTCTAAAAGCTTTTTAAGGTTTCTCAGATCCCTTCCGCTCTTTGTAACAACACCGTAATAAATTACCGGCAGCATATCCATATCCCATTTTATTACCAGGGGTCTTTCAATATCATCAGGCAAAGCGCCCAGAGCAATATCAATTCTGTTTCTAACATCCTGAGCGGCAAGATCAAGGTTGGTGCCCCATTCAAACTCCACCATAAACATGGAAAGTCCCTCTAATGAAGAAGCCTTAATCTTCCTGACTCCGTCTACAACGGCAACCTGTTCTTCAATGTGTTCGGTAATCAGGGTTTCAATCTCCTCGGGAGCCACACCCGGATATTCCGCAACTATGAGTACCACCGGAAAATCTATATCGGGAAACATATCCACTGCTATCCCTCTTAACGAAATAAAGGATATAATTACGATTACCAAAAAGGTCATTAATGTAGTTACAGGTCTATTTACGGCAAATTCCGGAAGCTTCATTTAATTATCTCCACTTTGATCCCATCCTTTAAAGCATAAAGACCATAAACCACAACAAAATCCCCCTCCCCTACCCCTTGCCTAACCTCCACATTTGTTCCGTTGCTTATGCCAAGTTTAACTTTCCTTGCCTTTGCAATGCCTTTTTCTTCTCTAAATACGATATGATCGTCTCCTTTTACTAGGATCGCCTTCTTTGGTATTATAAACACTCCTTTTTTCGCCCTTTCCGCTATCTTCACCCTTGCAAACATCCCACCTTTTAATTTAAAGTCTTTATTTGGTATTTCAATCTTGATATTGAATGTCCTGCTCTTATGATCCACCGCAGGATTTATAGTTGTTATTTTCCCTTTAAATTTTTCATCCTTAAAGGCATCCACCTCAATTTCCACCTCTTTCCCCGTGTATAAGAAGCGCATCCTGGTTTCAGCAATGGGGCATTCTATCTTTACCTTACTTATATCCTGAAGGTGAAGGACATCCCACTGGTATGTTACCCAGTTAGACACTTCCCCTTCTTCCATGAGCTTTTCCACGATAAAGCCGGAAAAGGGGGCATAGGTTATTGATTCCTTAAGATGCTGCTTTGCCAGCGCCAAATTTGCTTCCATCTCCTTAACCCTTGCTTCTGCAAAATCCAATTCGGCCCTGGCGGCTGTATATTCCGTATCTATTACGTCGTACCTTTGCTCGGAAACTGCCTTTTCTTTATAGAGGGATGCCAGCCTCCTCCAGTCTTTTTCAAGATTCCTTAAATGAACCGCAGCCTTTTGTAAATATGCCCTGGCAGTATTCAAAGCTGCATCAGCCTTCTTTTCTTCAATAAGGTATGTATCCTGCTCAAGCTTAATAAGGGGCTTTCCCTTCTCCACAAAGTCCCCTTCATCAAAGTATATCTTCTCTATCCTTCCATCGACTTTCGGACCAATTCTTGCCTCCTGGTCCGGGTTAAGGGTTCCTGTTGCAGAAATATACGATGCAATATCCCCTCTTTTTACCTTGACCACCTTTACCGAAGCAAACCTTTCTTCTACGAAGGATTTATCTTCTTTGTTACCACATCCTGAAAATATAAAAGAGAGGGAAAAAATAAATGAAAGAAAAAACATGATATTAATCATAATTACCTCAAACTTTACTTAATTGAAAATAATATATATTTAAAAATGCAAATGCATTTTGGGGTTTATTCATTTTATCCGCTAATAAAATAAACTGCCATTAAAACCATTACCACCTGAAACTTAAATTCATTTAATTATCAAATCCATCATCTTTCCCTTTTTTACATCAAATAATCCGGACTCACATATTCGCAAACTTGGTATTGCGGGAGTGGAAAGAGTGCCTAATGTCAGGTGTGCATCCAGAAGATCACATCCCAACCCTTCCGCCTTTTCCTGAAGATTTTGTAATTTTTCGGCCAAAACATCCAACGGGCCATCAAATAACATTCCCGCAATAGACAAGGGAACCTCAGCCAATATCTTCCCATCAGTTCCCAGGACAATCCCACCTTTTAATTCTATTATCCTGTTTACTACAAGGGCAATATCATCATCATTTGTGCCTACCGCCAGAATATCCGTAGTATCCCATGAATCACTGCACGCCAACGCCCCGCTTTTAAGCCCGAATCCTTTTATAAAACCTATACATTTTTTACCATTTGTATAGGTCCTCTCTATTGCCACAATCTTTAAAATATCCCTGCTTATATCAGTTAGAACCAATCCGCCAGTCGGCTTTAAGTCCATCTGCAGCTCTTTTGTTACAAGAGAAGTAACCAAATCAATCACCCTTACTTTAACAGGACCATTTCTGTCCGTTGTTATTTCAAAATCCGCCGGTTTAAAAAACTTTGACAATTTTATACTATTCCGTGCAAATTCCGAATGGATAAACTTTCTCGGTAAAACCAATAATTTTCCATTTTCAGCAATAACCTTCCCATTACTTATAACATACTCCGGAACTATCTTTTTTATATCAGGAAGAATTACCATATCGGCATATTTCCCCGGGGAAAGGCCACCTATATCTTTATCAATGCCAAAACGTTCGGCAGCATTTATCGTCGCCATCTGGACGGCCGCAACAGGATCAAAGCCAAGGTCTATCGCCTTTTGAACTATATAGTCCATATGCCCGAAATTAATCAAATCCTCCGGAAACAAACCGTCCGATGCCAGAGCTAAACGTCGAAAATCAAGCTTTCTGTCTTTTAAGCCGGAAACTGCTTCTAATTCCCTCCTTATACTACCTTCCCGGATAAAAACAAATAAGCCCAATCTTAATCTTTCCAGCACCTCTTCTTCAGTAATTGGTTCATGACAGGAAGAAATTCCCAGACCGGCTAAAACACCGAGTTTTTGTCCTTTTGCTCCGGAAGTATGCCCTTCTATTAATTTATTTGCACAAAGAGTTTCTTTGTAAAGGTCTAACAGACTTTCATCTCCATCATATGCCTGGAACCAATAAGATTCACCAAGACCCAGGATTTCCTTTTTTTTAAGAAATTTTTTTAAACATTTTGCATCAATTGCATATTTTTTTGATACGGGACTCATGGAAACCATACTCGGAACTGTAAAAAAAATCTTGACGGGCTGGTTTTTACTTATCTTTATTGATTCATGTATGCCTTTTTCTCCAAGAGGAAAGACCAGTTCCAGACTTTCTGAAATAATGCAGGTTGTCCCCCCTTTCATTGAATATTTAAGAAATTCGTCCAGGCGATAACACCACAGAAGGTGAGTATGCCCGTCAATAAAGCCGGGAATTACGGTTTTTCCATAAGCATCAATAACTGTAGTATCGGATCCGATAAAATTATCAGGTTCCCTGCCAATATAGACAATCCTTTCTCCCTTTACCGCTATTGAATATTCCCTTTGTATCTCACCGGTATAGACATTTACAATGTTTCCATTTAATACTAATAAATCTGCCTTTAGCTTTCCTTTTGCACTTTCTAAAAAATTTTGCAAATCCATACTTATTTATCCTTAAAAAGGTAATATAATACTAAAAATTACAGTAGCAATTTTTGGGAAATTCAAATTTAAAAATGCAAAATAAAAATAAGGTATAGGGTTAAAGGTGCATGGTTTTATTACCCATATAACTTAAACCTTTCACCTTATACCTTAACCCTGATAGCAAATAATAAAAAAGTGAAATTAAATTTTCTCATTTTCCTTTGCCTTTTACAGTTTTACATTGCCTGAAAAATATAAACGCATTTTTTGAGATTATTACCGCCCAATGAGTAAACATAAAAAATGGTAACAGTTCTCGCAGGATATTTGACTGGGTTCAGGAAAAGATTTAAACTCACAGGAGTTATCGAAATTTTGGGTTATGAAAATGTTTAATAGTTCACGGATTTATTGAAAGAAAAAGCTTAACCGGAAACTTACCCCGATAACCTGTTACTAAAAACATAAACGCCTTATCCTTACAACGGCACTTACTGTTGACAGCAAATTCTGTCCCCTGTCATGCCGGACTTGATCCGGCATCCAGAAGTCGACCTATGGGCATAAACTAAAATGGCCATTATCCAGATCGTTCTGACTGGATTCCGGATTCCGCCGGAATGACGGATTGGTAAACGTCGTTGTGGGGTTATATAACCCGGACAATAATACCATAAAAAAATAACTATTAACTGACATTATCGAAAATTCGATCCATAATATTTTTGTAATTTTGGGCAACAGGACTTTCGGAAAACCTTTGAAATATTGATTCGCCGGCATCCGAGGCAAGAGAAATTTTCTCATCAAATGGGATTTCACCAAGGAAAGGGACATTCATCTCCTTTGCAAGTTTTTGCCCGCCACCTGAAGGAAATATATGATGCACATTATTGCAGCCCGGACAGATAAAACCGCTCATGTTCTCTATTACTCCCAAAACTTTTGTTTCAGTCTTCTGACATACTACAATACCTCTTTTGGCAACATTTTGAGAAACCTCCGAGGGTATAGTTACTATTACCACTCCATCCAAGTATGGGAAATATTTTAATAAATTTACCGTCTCGGGGCCTGTCCCTGGAGGAAGGTCAAATACTAAACATTCAATATCAGAATAGTCGACATCCGCAAGAAATTTTTCAAAAACCTCCCTTTTGGTATTATGAAACCAGGTAAGATGTTCATCCTCATCAAGAAGAAAATTGGTTGATATAATCTTTATCCCCTGGGGATTTACTATTGGATTAATTCCTTTGTCTCCAATTGTTAGCCTTCTTTTCTGAACACCCAACATCTTTGGAATGCTTGGTCCTGAAAAATCAATATCTAAAATTGCCGTCTTAAATCCTTGCAATGCAAAAGTATAACACAAATTGGCAGCAACAGTCGATTTTCCGACACCACCCTTTCCGCTCATAACTGCAATTTTTACTTTTATACCGGCAGTTTTATCCTCTATCTTTTTATTTCTTCCCCTTTTGCCAAACTCTCTTTTTTGTGGCTGGGGACAATCTAAATATCTGTAACAATCCTCACATATAAAATTACAATTCCAGCCAATTTCATAATTTATTTTTAAAAGCTCCGTTTGAAATTCTTCTTTGTGTGGTAATTTATCGCTTTTAACTACAGGATCAGAAGAAGGACGACCTTCATCAACGGGTTTTCTGACATATCTTATCACATCATCAATAACAGCCTTGAATGCAATGGAAGCCTTACTATTTTTAAAACCATCCTTATCAATAAAAAAAGGGGTTCCTTTATCCGACTTTTCAGAAATACTTTTTTCAAGGGGAATCCTTCCCAAGAAAGGTACTTTTACTTCAGAAGATAATTCTTCCCCTCCACCAAGACTGAGTATGGAATTTTCCTTGCCGCAATCCGGACAAACAAAACCGCTCATATTCTCAATAACTCCGATGATAGGAACTTTCATTTTTTCACATATTGATACCGCCCTTCTTGCAACATTTTTGGATACCTGGGACGGAATTGTGACAACTACAACCCCGTCAATTTCAGGAATGCAGCGCAGGAGGTTTATAGTTTCAGAGCCCGTTCCCGGAGGAAGATCAATAACCAAAAAGTCCAGTGCCCTATAATCTACATGGGCCAGAAACTCTTCTATTGCCCCTCTTTTTAAATCATGAAACCATGTCAGGGCTTCATTTTCCTCCATCAGGTAATCTGTTGAAACCACCCCGATTCCAAGGGGGCCCTCCACAGGGATAATACCCTTTCTTCCTATCTTTAATCGCTTTTTTTGAACACCAAGAATTTTTGGGATACTGGGACCATAAAAATCGGAGTCAACCACAGCCGTCTTAAAACCTCTTTCTGCAATTCCAAAAGCAAGATTTGCCGATATGGTAGATTTTCCAACACCTCCCTTTCCGCTCAGGACCGCAATCTTATATTTAATCCCGGACATTTTCTCTCGTATTGCCTCATATCTCCCCGATCTCTCAAAAATCCTCTTCTTTTCATAATTGCAGTCAAAGTACTTTTCGCAATCAAAGCAATTGTCTCTGCAGCCAAAATCCATATTTATATTGACGATCTCTCTTTCTTCTTTTTTCATGAAGCTAAAACCCTCCCTTTTCCATCATCCCCCATATCTCTTCTTTAACATTTTCCGGAATATCCACCTTTTCATACTTTTCTTTCTCTTCAACGGGGCTTGTTGCGTCAATACCAAGTTTCGTCACCAATCCATTGGTTCCTATTGAAGGGTCTATAGGCATTCCAGGCAAATCGGGCTTTATTATAATATCTCTGTCGAATTTAACCCTTGTAGTAATTGCCCAATCGACCTCTTCGGGGTCTTCAGGATCCACATCTTCATCTACTATAACCAGTACTTTAACAAAGGGGTTTAAGTTGAAAAATTCATTAATTACTTCCTTTGCAAGCCCATCCCTTTCATTTCTAATCTGAACAACAGAACCAATGCCTAAAGACGAAGGATTTAGATAGACTTTCGTCACCTGGGGAAATTTTTTATTTATAATTCGCAAAAATTCAGACTCCCAGGAAATATTTAACAAAACATCTTCTTCGGAAGAAAAGGGAACCAGCGCCTGATATATGGGGTTCTCTCTGTGGGTTATACAATTAATCTCAGCCACAGGATTTTCGTAGGTAAAGTAATACCCTGTGGATTCACCAAAAGGCCCTTCCTTTTCCCGTTTATTTAAAAGAATGGTTCCTTCCAGTACGAATTCCGCATTTGCAGGCACTTCAAGATTCCCACTTTCCGTTTTTACCAATTGTATGGGTCTCTTTAGAAGCCCTCCCGCTATATCCAACTTATCTATCCCTTCTGGTGCCATTGTAACGGAAGCAAAAAACGTTAATGGGTCAACACCAATAAATATTGCAATCTCAAGGGGCTTGTTTTTCTCTTCAGACACCCTTAAAAATTCAGAGAGGGGCGGCGTCGCAAGAAAAATTCCAACTCTGTTTTTCTCCTTTATCTGAACGCGATGAATACCCATACCCCTTATCCCTGTTTCAGGATGCTTTGCTATTGTCATTGCGGCTGTAAGATAAGGTCCTGCGTCCTTTGCATGGTGAGTTATTACAGGTATTGCCTTTAGTATATCAACATCCTTTATCACTACCTCCTTTACCGGACCGGACTCAATTATTTCAGGTTTAATAGGCGTCTCCCTCAACCTGAGATATTCTTTAACAATTTCATCCGTACCGCATTTAAGACAACCTGATAACCTTCTTTTATGACCAAGAAGATTTCCTATGATAGATATTCCCGGATATCCTTTTATGTTATTACATAAAACGACTTTGTTGCTTCTTTTATTAATATATTTAATTGCCGCCGGTACTTCAAAAGAAGTTGATAATTCCTTTTCGATTTCGATTAAGTCTCCCTGCTTTTTTAAGAATTCTATAAAATCGCGAAGATGGGTAAACATTTTACCTCCTTTCAGTCAAAATAGCATGATCAAAACTTCACCATAAAGTACATTTTATGGTTCTTTGTGTT
>JAXHUS010000479.1:0-6203 GCA_034189305.1 Thermodesulfobacteriota bacterium
CCTTAATGCCCGACAAATAAAACCCGGCATTGAAATAAATAACAGTAATTATGAGAAATATCTACCAGAGTTAAAAGAGCTTCTATCTCCAATTGTGTATTCTCATTATATAAACGGCATTAAGAATGGCCGGGTTACAATGCCTGTAGTTGAGAAAGGGCAATATCTTGCCCCTGATGGATATCTTAAATGGAGTGAAAAAAACAGGGGAAAGTATAAGGCTGGAGAGAAAAACAGGCTGGTTGGTCCTGTATGGCATGGAGGTGCGCCTTTCCCTGAGCCCAGTAACGGGACTGAACTGGGCTGGAATATTTACTATCGTTATTCCTGTACAAGGGAGGAATTCCAGCTTCATAATGATTTCCACCTTTATAATAAAAGGGGCAAAAGAGAAAGAACCATTTCAAATTATTTTTATGGGAAGTTATATAATGGAAGGGCCAATATTCCCCCCATACCGGAGATTCCGGGGAATAACGGGATAATCCACTGGAAAGTGGCCATGCTTGTTATAGATCCTTTTGACATTAGAGGCTTTATAATGTTAAGGGTAAATTATGAGGATATATTCAAGCCGGATGATGTTTACTGCTATGTCCCCGCTTTAAGAAGGTTAAGGAGGCTTACCGGCGCTGATGTTACAGATCCTCTTTTGGGGAGCGACTGTTGCTATGATGATTTTGAATGCTGGCAGCAAAAACTTGGCCCGGATATTGTTTTTCATAATCCTGTGGAGAAAGATATGCTTGTTTCAAAACAGGTTGACCTTTACAAGTATCCCAGAAGAATGCAGGGATGGCTAAAGGGAGATTGTTTCCAGAGTGACTGGGAATTAAGGCAGTTGTGGCTTCTCCCTGCTGATATGAATGACCCAGATTATAACTATTCAAAAAGGCTTTTTTACATAGAAAAGGATGACAGGTCTTTTTTTATCCATGGAATTGATAATTACGACAAGAAGGGAAGACTATGGAAATGCGTCTCTGCTTTCGGCATTACAAATCAGCCGGATACAAGGCTCAGAACATGGCATGGGGGCCTTTACAAGGATCATATAACTGGTCATACAACTTTATCGGATTTAGATCCCATAGACCCAGAATTGGATAAAGTACGAATTCCACTGGATTATTTTACCATAAAAGTATTGTTAAGGAAGTCAAGATAGAATATAAAAAAAGGAGGAGATAGGATGGCAGATTTAAGTTTTGATGCAGTTTTGGTTGGCGGGGGGAGCAAGGGGTTGGTTGCGGCTATGTACCTTGCGCATTACGGAGGAATGTCGGTGGGGATATTTGAAGACAGGGTAGAGTTAGGAGGAGGGTGGTGCAGTGAGGAAAGCCCGGCTCCTGGCTTCAATGCCAATCATTGCTCTCATGTACATGGGCCTGACCTTTACCATGCACCGGTTTATGAAGATTTTCCCAATTGGGAAGAATACGGCGCAAAATATGCCATGTGGCCCGTCAGTGTGGGGGCTGTTTTTGAGGAAGATGATTCATGGATCGGAATTTTTAATAAAGATATTGACCCATCCCAGGAGAGGACGGCAAAGTTGATATCACGTTTTTCAGAAAGGGATGCCGAGACATGGCTTGAATTCTGGGAGAGGGCACAAAAATATTATATTCCCGCTGTAAAGGAATTTTGTTTCAATCCGGCGTTACCTTTCGGACAGCCTGATGCTATGGACAGACTGATGGCAAATCCGGATGCCGGATTGGATCCGACCTGGCTTTTCATGTCTCCATTTCAGATGTATCAGGATTTATTTGAAAGCCCCGAGGCCCAGGTTATTTTTAATAGAGGAATTCAAGCCGCCGGCTTTACCTGTGAACAGTACGGCAATGGTCTGGGAGCATTTTTGATGCTTATTGGATGTGCAATGGGTTTGGGTGTGGCTGTCGGAGGTAATCATCATGTAGCACATGCCTGTCACCGCGTGATTTTAGAAAACGGAGGGAAAGTATTTACCCGAAAAACCGTAAAAAAGATTATTATTGAAAACGGCAGGGCAAAAGGTATTAAGCTGGAGGATGGAACTGAAATAGAGGCAAAGAAACTGGTTCTTTCCGGGGTAGATCCTCATCAACTCTGCGTTGACCTGGTAGGTGCAGAGCATTTAAGCAGCAGAATTATTAGAAAGATTAAAAACATAGAAAGAAGTTGGATTACTATAACCTGGTATACATGGGCATTACATGAAAGACCCAGGTATAAGGCGGAGAGTTTTGAGTCGGGAGTTGAAGGAACATCTATGCTTCATTTTGCAACCAAAAACACACAGGATTTACTGGATGAAGCTTACTGGAGAAGGCTGCGCAAGATGCCTCCAAATTTAAATCCCTTTGCTTCCGACACTACACAGGTAAGTCCTGAATCAGCCCCTCCAGGGAAAGCAACCGTTCTTACAGAGCAATGGGTAATACCTGCCTGGGCTATGAAGGAGTCGGAGTGGAAGGAATATGAAAGAAAACATGCCGATGAATTACTCAAAGTATGGCAGAAGCATGCACCGAACATGACATGGGATAATGTTATCGGTTATGTTCCGATTACTCCGTTCTGGACCGCTAAACAGGCAAAAAACTGGGGACCTGCGGGAAATTGGGCGGTTATTGATGAATGCCCCAGCCAAACGGGAAGACTGAGACCAATACTTGAACTTGCTTCAGGAAGGATGCCCATAAAAGATTTATATGCAACAGGTGCGGGCTGGCACCCCTGGGCCGGAGGAAGTTCTATTCAGGGGTATAATATTTATAAAATAATTTCAGAGGATTTTGGTTTAAGAAAGCCCTGGGAAGAAAAAGGAAGACCTTATTAAGTGAGTCAGAAGGGAGAGTTAGAGGTATATACGAATATTAGCGATATTGGGGACGGATATATAAAATACCGGGGCAGAGCCATTGAGGAATTTACAGATTATAATTTAAGTCAGGTCATATCTTTACTATTATTTAATAATTATAATAGATTTGATGAAATCAATAGAGGCCTTACAAAGGCATATGAACTTGTAACCCCTTTAAATATAAAAAGAAATAAAAAATTTAGCCTGTACCATGACCTAATTAACATCCTTTTAGGTCTGGAATATCTAATTGTTGAATCTGAATATGTTGATTGCTTACTTCCTTCTATTTTACCCGCGATAATTTTATCCCTTTCCTGCAATGATATGGATCCTGCTGCTGTCCATTGGAGAAGGGTAGGGGAGTCTTTTTTTCTGGATAAGATTTCTGATGAAGATTGGATGAACCTGGAAAAAATCCTTATCCTGACAATGGAACATGGTTTTGCTGCATCCACGTTAAATGTTAGAATCGCAGCTTCAACAGGTATAAATTGGATAAAGTCATTTATTTGCGGAATTTCCGCATGGGTTGGAAAGTATCATGGTGCATCTTCAAGTTTCGTTATTCATATGGTGGAAGATTTAATAAAGTCCAAATTTGAAGAAGAAGGGTATTTAGACAGGTTATTTGAAACTAATGACATGATATGGGGTTTTGGACATAGGATACACAAATCTTATTCAGATCCCAGGGCGGCGTTAATTCAAAAAATTATTACTCCACGACTCATAAAGTCGGAATATGGAAAGAGGATTCTTAATTTCATTTCTGTTTTAAAGAAAAATGTCCTGGAAAAAAGGGGGCTAAACCCAAATTTTGAATTGTATCTTGGTGTGTATCTTATGTTTTTGAATGTAAAAAAAGAGCTTATTCATTACTTTGTTTTGATCTCAAGATGTTATGCCTGGTATGCTCATTATCAGGAACAAAAGGAACAGAAGCCGATTTTAAGGGGTGGACAGTATTAACATTTATTTGTAATAGTTTAAGGGGATAAGTTGACAGGGTCCAGGAAAAAAGGTTAACTTATCAATAGTTATTGTGAATTTTGGTCTGTAAAAAAATTTAATAGTTCTTGAAGTTTTTTGAGAAAAAGTTTAACTGTCAACTGATCCCTGACCCCTGTAAACAGTTACTTTAAGCTCGGATCAGAATACCTCTGTTATTTCCAGCGAAGTGAAAAATCTTGTTCTGCTTGAATTCAAAAATTTTTTCGTCGCCGATGCTTCTCGGAGTGACAAAACAAAATTTCTTAAATTATATTTTATATAGTAAAAATGTGATAATAAAATTTTACAAGATTATTGATTTATGTTATTAAATTTTAACAAAAATCTGCAATTTTACGGATAAATAGAACACAGAGGGTAAAAATTGAATATTTTCTTTCACACAAGGTAATATAAAGCAGTAAATTAATAGTAAAGTAGTGGCATTATATTTTAAAGTTTAGCGGTTCTGGATTTAAGAGTCAGAAAAATTGCAAAGTCCTGCAAAAGTTAGGCCGGAGGGGTACTTAAAAGCCCGAAAAAAGAAATTGCCCAATCAGGAAAAAAGAAAGAAAAATAATTCAAGAAATATTGTGGGGTTTATGCATAAACTCTTTTTAATTATGAATAGGACATTAGAATTTGATGTGGCTTTTGAAAATATTTTAAACGAATTATTAAAGATTCTTAACCTTGGAATGGGGGCAATCCTGCTTTTTGACAGGTTTGAAAAGAAGTTACAAATTGGAGCAAACCAAAATATGTCCCTTTCTTTTTTGTCCTTTTTTTTAGAAGATGATGTTCGGAAATATTTATCAAGAGTTGAAATAAAGGCAAAAGATAATATTTTTGTGATTAATAATCCCAGCGATTTTTTTTATGAGGCTAAGAACCTATTTTTAAAGGAGGATATAAAATATTTGCTGATTGCTCCTGTATTAAAGGAAGATACAGTAGTAGGCTACCTGCTTTTAGGCAGTAATATCGGGGGATATAGTCTGGGTAAGTTTGAAAGGGAGGTTATTTATTCAATTAATTTATTACTTGTGAACATGACCCAGATGTTTATTATAAATAAGGAGTTAAATTATTCTCATAATTATCTTAAGCTTTTAATTAACAGCGCCACTGAATATTCAATAAGCTCAGGGGATATAGAAGGAAACCTAATTACCTGGAATCAGGGTGCAGAGAGGATGTTTGGCTGGACTTCGGAAGAAGTTTTAGGAAAAATGTCTCCATCAAAATTTTTTGCAGAGGATGATATATACCCGTTAATCTTTAAAAAAACAATACATTTTGGTGAGAATTTTGAAGCAGAATTGAAAATGGTAAGGAAAAATGGTGATAAATTTCCTGTTCTTCTTACTGTTCATCCCATAAAAGATGTTGGAAATAAGATTATAGGTATGACAGCTATTGTAAAGGACCTGACTGAAAAGAAGGAGTTTGAAGAAAAATTACAGAAGTTTTCGGATCAAATGAAAGGCGAGAGAAATCAAGTTCCTTTCTTAATTGGAAAGAGCTCAGAACTTAAATCTGTCTATGAACATATGCAAAAGGTGGCAAGAACAAATTTAACGGTTTTAATGGAGGGTGAAAGCGGAACGGGTAAGGAATTATTAGCGGAAGCAGTGCATAATTTCAGTTCCAGAAAAGATGGTCCCTTTATGGCAATTGATTGTGGAGCAATACCTGAAACTTTAATTGAAAGTGAGTTATTTGGGTATGAAAAAGGGGCTTTTACCGGCGCCGTTAAAAGGAAGGAAGGGTATTTTGAACTTGCTGATAAAGGTACGATATTTTTAGATGAAATTCATAATTTGCCTTACCAGGCACAAAATAAGCTGCTTCGTTTCCTTCAGGAGCGAAAGATTCAGAAATTGGGGGGAACAGGGTTTAAAAAGGTTGATGTTAGAATTTTAGCAGCTACGAACGCCTCTTTAGAGGATTTGATAAATATGAAAAAATTCAGGTCGGATCTTTATTTCAGATTGAATGAATTTAAAATTTTTTTGCCGCCATTGCGGGAAAGAAAAGAAGACATTATTTTTTTAGCCGACAAATTTCTAAAGGAGGCGGCAAAAGAATGGAATAAAAATATAAAAGGTTTTTCTTCAGACTCGGTAAAGCTTATCTTAAGTTATTCATGGCCCGGTAATGTTAGAGAACTTAAAAATTATATCCGGCAGGCTGTTTTGATGACGGATAAGGATATCATCGAGCCTGAGCATTTCCCCTTTTATTTTTCTATGAAAACCCCTTTCAATAAGCAGGATAATGTAAATGAGAAAAAAGACGTCCTTTTAAATGAGAAAAAAGCCGTCCTTTTAAATGAGAAGGCTATCAGTTCTTT
>JAXHUS010000048.1:0-5272 GCA_034189305.1 Thermodesulfobacteriota bacterium
CATCCCTTGACCAGATCGGCCCGATGACGAAAGACGTGGAAGATTGCGCCCTTCTTTTAAACTGTATAGCAGGTCATGACTCTAAAGATTCCACATCTTTAATACAGAAAGATGTGGATTATACAAAAGACCTTAAAAGAGATATGAAGAACTTAAAGATTGGTCTTCCAAAAGAATACTTTATTGAGGGAACAGATGAGGAAGTAAAAAAAGGTGTTATGGATGCTACATTATTAATGGAAAAAAATGGTGCTAAAATTATAGAAATTTCCCTGCCCCATAGCCAATATGCCGTTGCAGCCTATTATTTGATTGCCCCATCTGAGGCAAGCTCAAATCTTGCCCGTTATGATGGTGTAAAATACGGTTATAGAACTCCTGAATATAAGGATCTTCTGGAGATGTATACCGGCACTAAAAGTGAGGGCTTTGGATCAGAGGTCAAAAGAAGAATTATGCTGGGAACCTATGCCCTTTCAGCCGGATATTATGATGCATATTACAAAAAGGCGTCTCAGGTAAGAACCCTTATTAAAAAAGATTTTGATGAGGCATTTAAACACTGCGATGTTATTTTTACACCCACTGCACCAACATATGCATTTAAAATAGGAGAAAAGATAAAGGATCCCCTTAAGATGTATCTTAATGATGTCTTTACCATACCTGTAAGTCTTGCGGGACTTCCGGCAATTTCAATTCCATGTGGTTTTACACAAGACGGACTCCCCGTCGGCCTCCAGATTATAGCACCTCACCTTACTGAGGGAAAACTGCTTCAAGTGGCATACAATTATGAGCAGAATACGGATTGGCATAAGAGAAAACCAAATATACTCAATGAAAAAAGAGAATTCAAAAATCAGAAGACAGAATAAAAAATGTGTAAAAAATATTGTATACAAAAAAACACAGGTGATTCATTGATAGGGAGGGTATTTTTAGATGAAAGGGTATGAAGCGGTTATTGGTCTTGAAGTTCATGCTCAACTTTTAACAAAAAGTAAAATTTTCTGTGGTTGTGCAACGAATTTCGGTTCAAAACCCAATCGAAACACATGTCCTATTTGCCTTGGAATGCCGGGGACATTACCCACCTTTAATAAATCAGCCCTTGAGTTTGCCATAAAGGTTGCCATTGCCACAAACTGTAAAATTACCCAATTCGGTCAATTTGCAAGAAAGAATTATTTTTATCCTGATCTTCCCAAGGGGTACCAGATATCACAATATGAATTGCCGGTGGCAAAAGACGGATGGATAGAAATTTTTGATAAGGATAGTAAAAAACGTATCGGACTCACAAGAATCCATCTGGAAGAAGATGCCGGTAAATTACTTCATGATCAGGGTGAGAGATCTAATGTAAGCTATATAGATTTCAATAGAACCGGAGTTCCTTTAATTGAGATTGTCAGTGAACCGGATATAAGAAACCCTGAGGAAGCAAGTCAATATTTACAGACGTTAAGACTTATCCTGCTCTATCTTGAAGTATGTGATGGGAATATGGAAGAGGGAAGCTTCAGGTGCGATGCCAACGTCTCAGTTCGTTTAAAGGGAGAAAAAATTTTGGGAACCAGGGTAGAGTTAAAGAATTTGAACTCCTTTCGATTTGTACAAAAAGCGCTGGAATATGAAATTGACCGCCAGATAAAAGTACTGGAAGGCAGAGATACAATAATTCAGGAAACGCGTTTGTGGGATACCACGGAAGATATAACAATCTCCATGAGAGGGAAGGAAGAAGCCCATGATTATAGATATTTTCCCGACCCTGATTTAGTGCCTATTGTTATTGAAAAAAAATGGATTGAAAAAATCAACAGATCAATTCCTGAGCTGCCCCTTGCTAAGAGAGCAAGGTTTATAGATGAATATAATCTGCCTTTATACGATGCTGAAATACTTATTTCTTCAAAGGAACTATCCGATTTCTTCGAGGCTTGTGCAGGACTTTACAATAAACCTAAAATAATATCAAACTGGATTATGGGAGAGTTATTAAGGGAATTAAACAGAGAACACAGGAAGGTATCGGAATGTCCTGTAACTCCTTTAATGCTTACTTCCCTTCTGGAGTTAATAGATAAGGGATTGATTAGCACAAATATTGCAAAAACCGTTTTTTCGCAGATGTACAATACCGGCAAACCGCCGGTAGAGATTGTAAAAGATAGGGGGCTTACACAAATAACCGATAAAGAGGAATTAGAAAAAATAGTAATCCAGGTTTTAGACAAAAATACTGATAAGGTTTTAGAATTCAAAAAGGGCAAGGAAAAGCTCTTTGGATTTTTTATGGGTCAGATTATGAAGGCTACGTCCGGTAAGGCGAATCCGGGGATTGCAAAGGAAATTCTAACGGAAAAACTTAAAAATTGAAACCAACCATTTTCTGGAGAGATAAAAAAATAATAATGATGGACCAGAGAAAACTTCCTTTTAAAGAGGAATATCAAGAATATAGCGACTTTAATGAAGTTGCAGTCGCCATAAAGGATATGGTTATTCGGGGTGCCCCTGCTATTGGAGTGGCTGTTGCTATGGGAATCGCCCTGGGGGCATCCCGGGTCAAAGCAAAAGATTATAATGAATTTAAAGAGAAAATGGAGCATATCTTTAAGGTTTTTAAGGAAACAAGACCCACAGCAGTTAATTTATTCTGGTCTATTAATAGAATGAGGGATTTGATTTTTCGGAATATTGAATCCGGAGTAGAAACAGTAAAAAGATTATTATATGAAGAATCTGAAAAAATAAGGGAGGAAGACGAAAAGGCAAACAGATTAATCGGGGCAAACGGCGCAAAACTAATAAAATCAGGGGCAAAAATATTAACATATTGTAATGCGGGGTCCCTTGCAACTGCCTTCTATGGAACCGCCCTTGGAGTTATAAGGTCGGCCTGGGAAAAATATAAGAATATTGAAGTATTTTCCTGTGAAACACGCCCGTATCTTCAAGGCGCCCGTTTAACCACATGGGAACTTTTGGAGGATAATATTCCTGTAACCTTAATTACGGATAATTCAGCAGGATATTTTATCTCAAACAAATTTATTGATCTAATAATTACCGGAGCCGACCGAATTGCTGCAAATGGGGATACGGCAAATAAAATAGGGACCTATACCCTGGCTGTTCTTGCAAAAGAAAATAATATTCCTTTTTTTGTGGCAGCACCGGTATCCACTATTGATTTGAGTATCCCTGACGGTAAAAAAATTCCCATAGAAAAAAGAAATGAGGATGAAGTTACCCATTTTCTTGATAAAAGAATTGCGCCTTTTGGAGTAAAGGTTGTAAATCCGGCCTTTGACGTTACTCCGTCACACTTTATTACTTCAATAATAACGGAGAAAGGGGTCATAAAACCACCTTATGATGTGAATATATCTTTAATATATGATTCTTTTTTTCATTAATGATTAAAAATCTTTTCCGATTCAGTAAAGAAGGAGGAATGAATGATTCAAAAGGTTGAAAAAATCTGGTGCAATAAAGAACTTATAAATTGGGACGAAGCAAAGATTCATGTACTCAGCCATACCCTTCATTATGGTTGGGGAGTTTTTGAAGGAATAAGATGTTATAAATGCCATAATGGTTCTTCAGCAGTGTTCAGATTAAAGGAACATATCAGGAGACTATTTGCATCCGCCCATATTGCAAATATGCGAATTCCTTTTACTGAAGAGGAAATAATAAAAGGGGTTGTAGATACACTTAAGATAAACAAACTTGAAGAAGGTTACATAAGGCCCCTTGCTTTTATCGGCGACGGAGAGATGGGTATTTATGTTGAGGACGTAAATACAAAGGTTATAATAGCAGCCTGGCCATGGGGCGCTTATTTGGGTGAGGACGGTATTAAAAATGGTATAAGGGCAAAAATTTCATCTTTTATTCGTCCCCATGTAAATACAAGCATGACAAAAGCCAAGATATGCGGAAATTATGTAAATTCCATACTTGCAAAAAGAGAGGCAAAGGACAGTAACTTTGATGAAGCAATACTTCTTGATACTGAAGGTTATATCTCGGAGGCTACAGGAGAGAATGTTTTTATGGTCAAAGATGAAATATTAAAAACCCCTCCCCTAACTTCGGTATTGCCTGGAATTACGAGGGGTACTGTAATAAGAATTGCAGGAGATTTAAAAATTCAAGTGGTTGAAGAAAGGTTTACAAGGGATGAATTATATATTGCAGATGAAGCGTTTTTTACAGGTACTGCTGCGGAAATTACACCCATTAGAGATGTTGACGGCAGAGTTATAGGAGAGGGAAGACCAGGAAAAATTACAAAAGAAATTCAAAATGTGTTTTTCAGGATAATACGTGGTAAAGAAGATAGTTACCGGAATTGGTTGTTTTATATTTAATATACGCTACTTTTCTTCGGAATTTTTCTTTTTGGGTATCTTTCTGTATAGTGTCCTTCTTGATATTCCCAATAGTTTGGAAGCAACATCTTTATCCCCTTTTGAATATTTAAGGGTCTCTTCAACTACCTTTTCTTCAATTTTATCTATAGGAGTACCAATGGGAATCCTTACCACCGGACTCTTTTCAATTCCCGTGAATATTCTGGGGGGGAAATGATCCGGATTTAAAATTTCCTCATCACGTGCTAAGACAACTGCCCTTTCAACAACATTTTCAAGTTCCCTTACATTGCCCGGCCAATTATAAGCCATTAAGATTCCAATAGCTTCTTTAGAGATTCCTTTAATATTTTTAGCATTCTTTGTTGAGAAAAATTGCAAAAATTGAGAAATTAAAAGGGGAATATCATCTTTTCTTTCCCTTAAAGGTGGAAGATTAATAGTTATTACATTAAGACGGTAGTAAAGATCTTCCCTGAATTTTTTCTCCTGAACAGCCTTAATCAAGTCGATATTCGTTGCTGCAATCAGTCTGACATCAGATTTTAGTGTTTTTTTACCTCCAAGCCTTTCAAATTCACCCTCCTGAATTGCCCTGAGAAGCTTTACCTGAGAAGCGACATTCATTTCTCCCACTTCGTCTAAAAAGAGTGTACCGCCATCTGCCCATTCGAATCTGCCCTCTTTACGTCCAATAGCACCGGTAAAAGCGCCGCGTTCATATCCGAAAAGTTCTGATTCAAGTAGTGTGTCTGGAATGGAGGCACAGCTTACCTTTACAAAAGGTCGTCCTTTACGAGGGCTTAAATTGTGTATGGATTTTGATACTACCTCCTTTCCTGTCCCGCTTTCTCCCTGGATTAAAACTGTGGCGGAACTTG
>JAXHUS010000480.1:0-2348 GCA_034189305.1 Thermodesulfobacteriota bacterium
GTGCTGGGTAACACCCAGCACTTTGCCCTATGGAGCCCGGACTTTCCTCCCATAGCAAATAATATGAGCGACCATCCAGCCTGCTTCCATTAAATTCTACACAAAAAAATTTTAAGTGTAAATAATTAATTATTTTTTTAAATAAATTGTATTGCAAAAAATCAGTTAATCTGTATAATAATATGAATATAAATATTTTGTATACAATCTAATGGACAAAAATTACTTTTCTTTAGACAATGATATAGGTTTTTTAATACAAAGAGCCCTTCAGTCCGTAAAAAGTAATTTTTATGAGAAATTCTCAAAATATGGTTTAACAACCAAACAATATGGGGTTCTAATAAGGCTATGGGAAGAAGACGGGCTGCCTCAAAAAGAATTAGGATCGCGGTTATATACGGATGGCGCTACAATTACAGGAATAATAGACAGGATGGAAAGGGAAAGCCTGGTTGTAAGAAAAAAAGACGGGAATGACAGAAGACTAACTAAAGTTTACTTAACTATAAAGGGTCATAAGTTAAAAAATGAATTGAAGCAGGAAATTTTTGAGTTAAATAAAATCATCCTTGAAAAGTTGACCCATGAAGAGGTACGTCAATTAAAAAGACTGATTAAGAAACTGTCTTAATTAAAATTCATTCGTTGTTATAAATTATTTAATAAGGCGTTACATTGGATTACTATTTTGTTAATTATTAATTAGTATACAAATTAAATGTCTGATTTAGCAAAAAAGGTAAGAAAAGATAGGAAGTCTTCAGGTTTTAGCCAGAAATATCTTGCAGGAATCCTCAATATCAGCACTGCAACTTTGCAAAGAATCGAGAGTGGCGCTGTCAGTCCAAGTATAAATCTGCTGTATGAAATAGCAAAAGCTTTGGGGAAACCAATTACTTCCTATGTTGAGCATCTGGATCGCAAAACGATTCATCTCAAAAAGAAGGAACAGGAAACATCAGAAACAGACAGTATAAGTTTAAAAATAGCAGCTCCTTTTGGAATGATTGCTGAAAATATTGCAATAGGTTTTGGTGAGACAATAGAAGGCAAGGTTTTAGAAATTCACAGAGAAAACAAATATGAATGGGCATATATTCTTAAAGGGGAATTTTCCTTTGAACAGTCCGGTAAGTCCCACATTATAGAGGAAGGTGACGCATTCTTCTATAACGGAACAATTCCTTATAAAATAAAAGCAAAAAAGGATAGTCAGTTTATATTAATATTTATCAAATAATTTATATTTGTAATTAAATTATGAAAATAATATGTTAAAAAACTTGACAAGAACATAATAATAATATTTAATTATAATATAAATGATTAGTATACGAAATAATATGTAAATTTGTTAATCAATGGGATTGTAATTCGATTAAACCCCTATATGAATAAATCTCAGAAATAAGTTTGTTGTAAATACTTAAATCAGGGAGGTGATAAAAAAAGCATTAAAAAATATTTGACTAATTTTTTAAAAGTTTTATTATTGAATTATATTTAAAAGGAAAGGAGCTATTTATGATAACAATGGGAATTGATATGGGCGCTAAGACAATAAAAGTTGTTATTCTGGACAATGATAAAATTACCGGAAAAAGTATTATTGTCTCAGGGCTGGAAGAGAAAGAAAGTGCTGAAAAGGCAATAGCAGAAGCCCTTTCACATGCCGGTATTACAAGGGATAAAGTAGAAATGTTGGTTGCAACCGGCGCAGGTAGAAAAAATGCCCCTGCTGTCGATGATGATATAACGGAAGTAGGAGCTGATGCAAAAGGGGCAAATTTTTTATATCCTGATGTGAGCACATTAATTGATGTGGGGGCTGAGGAAGGAAAGGCCATCAGGGTTGATGAAAAAGGTTTGGTTAAGGATTTTGCGGTAAATGAGAAATGTGCCGCTGGAGCCGGAGCATTTATTGAGGCTATGGCAAGGGCATTAGAGGTTGGAATTGAAGAGTTTGGTAAATTATCTCTGGAATCTGATAAAGCAATACCTATGAATGCTCAATGTGCAGTTTTTGCCGAATCAGAGGTAGTGTCCCTTATTCATGCGAAGACTCCGAAACCTGATATAGCAAAGGCAATCCATGATGCAATAGCTGATCGGATTGTATCTCTGGTAAGAAGGGTCGGAATTGAACAGGATGTTGTTTTAATCGGTGGCATGGCTCTTAATGAGGGTTTTATTGAATCATTACAAAGGGCTATGGAAACAAAGGTTAAGGTTCCGAAGGATTGTGAATATATCGGCGCCCTGGGTGCTGCCCTGGCGGCCAAGGAAAGGAGGTAAAAATGGCAGAGGAAAAAAAAGAATATTTTCGCTGGATAGAATCCCGATGG
>JAXHUS010000481.1:0-2010 GCA_034189305.1 Thermodesulfobacteriota bacterium
ATTTTTTTGAATTTGATGATATCCAGGAAGTTTCCGATATAACCTTTAGTCTTCAGAAAAAAAAGTATATTAGTCTGGATATTAAGTTATACGAAAAAGTAGAACAACTGGCCAAAAAGATGCATAAATCTTGCGATAGTCTTGTCCAGGACTGGTTAAAAGAAAAGGTTGGCAACCTGTAATTACTGTCAGCAGGGTCAGGTTATAAATTTAAAATTAATTGTTGATAAGAACGATGGAACAAAGACATGAAACAACTGAACCAGAACTTAAAAAATGGTCGTCTTGAACTTAAAGGATGTTCCTGTCCCCCTGTGTAAGGCAAATGGGGTACTGGATAGAACGGTAAATTTCCTGATTAGCATTGGCACGGAAAAGTCTTTAATAGACCTTGCGAAAAAGGGCATTATTGGTAGTATAACGACCGGCCTGATCCCATTTATTTTATGAAATTTGGTTACATTATAATTACTATATTTACCGATAAGATAAAAAGAAAGATAAACAAAAAGGTTTTATCTATTACAAAGCTATACCTGTTCATATATATTAATTAACTGCTCAGGTGGATAGTCTGAAGGTAGAAGGCTTTTAAAGAGAAATCATTGTCAAAGCGTTTGGGATTTTTGTGCAACCATGATTTATCCCTTATTGAACCAAAGATCATCGAAATAGAGGAGGTCTTAAATGGCTTGATTAGAGCGTTGAGAGATGATTGATATTCTTCAGCCTTCAGTCTTTAGTCTAAACGCCTGATTAGTAACTATATTAATGGCGGAGGCTTCTTGATTATTGGATGATGGATGAAACAAATTCTACAAATGATGGGAATATGGGAGAGTCCGTCTATTGTCGGGATAGAGATGAAAAATATAAGAATTGACACACTATCCTAATAATTAATAATTTAGATGCGACAAGCCCTTTAATGGGCGATCCTATTTTCTCCATCACTGAATGATGATAAGGGACAATGGAATGCAAGAGTCAAACGTAGACCCCATTCTTATCTACTCAGCCTATTTTTAGAAAGATGATGAATAGAAGAGACATATTTGAAAAAATTACACAACTACTTAAACATGAAGGTGCAAGGAGGATAGCCATCTTTGGTTCTTATGTACGAGGAGAAGAGGGGTCGAAAAGCGATATAGATATTATCGTGGAGTTTTCAGGTAGAAAAAGCCTTCTTGAACTTGTGAGAATAGAGAGAGAGCTATCTGAGGCTGTGGGAATAAAAGTAGATTTATTGACTGAAAAATCTATAAGTCCATATTTGATTGATATAATAAGAGGAGAGACGGAGGTAATTTACGGGTGAAGAAAGATAATCTCGTGTATTTAAGGCACATTTTAGATGCTATATCCAGAATAGAGGAGTATACCCAAGGTATAACTTATGAACACTTCATGGAGAATCATCTTATACAAGATGGGGTGATAAGGCAGATTGAAATAATAGGTGAAGCTGCAAAGAGGTTATCCAGGGATATTAGAGGAAGGTATCCTGAAATACCCTGGAAAGATATGGCGGGAATGAGGGACAAATTGATACACGATTATTTTGGTGTAGATCTAGACGCCGTCTGGGATACGGTTGAAAAGGATATTCCTGCTTTGAAGAACAGTTTAAGAAATCTTATTGAAAAAGAAGAGAAGAAATGAGCAGGGTTTGGAACGAGGGGAGATGGAACGCTTGCAGAGATAAAATGGTCGCTGTCCCTATTTTTTCTCTAATATGAGTTAACAAAACATATTGAGAAAAGACACCCTACTTCTTTACTGGGAAAATTATGGGAAAAAAAAATAAAAAGATAAAACTGCGGATTAAAAATTTCTTTAATAAACACTGGGAAATTATAATTGCCGTTGCGGTTGCGTTATTTTTTGGCAAATATGTTCTGATGAAGTTTTTTTGAAAGTTCAAAAAAATCAGTATAAAAGAAGCTTGCCATAACCTCTTATTATTTTTTACTATCAAAAAAACTTCATCAGAACATATTTGCCAAA
>JAXHUS010000482.1:0-4210 GCA_034189305.1 Thermodesulfobacteriota bacterium
AAAATAAGTAACAGAAACTTTTCTTGAATGGAGGACTTGATATATGTTGTCTAAAATAAGTATAATTAGCGAATTTTGGGACTTTCTTAAAATTAGAAAGAAATTTTGGCTTGCACCAATTTTATTTATGCTTTTACTTTTAAGCCTTCTTATTATACTTACTGAAGGATCAGCTATTTCTCCTTTTATTTATACACTATTTTAAGCAGGAAATTAACATGAGGGCTTCTGTAATTGTACCGTTTTATAATAATCATGACACCATCTTAACTTGTTTACAATCCATTAAGGAACAGGATTTTATAAAAGATGATTATGAAATAATTGTTGTTGATGATGGTTCCCATGGTGATACCGGCAAACTGGTTCAATTATTTAATTTGAAGCTTTTAAGGCAGAAACACAAAGGTCCTGCTGCCGCAAGAAATTTAGGGGCATGGAATGCAAAAGGAGAAATTATAGTTTTTATTGATGCTGATTGTTTGGCTGGAAAAGACTGGCTAAAAAAAATGCTTGAACCTTTTTTAGACCCGGATGTCAAAGGAGTTCAGGGAGCTTATAAAACCCAACAAAAAGAAATCATTGCCAGATTTGCTCAATGTGAGATTGAAGAAAGATACCGAATTATGGAAAAGAACCATTTTATTGATTTCATCGGTACTTATTCGGCAGCTTACAGAAATGATATTTTTATAAAAATGGGTGGATTTGACGAGTCTTTTCCTATAGCCTCAGGGGAGGACACGGACTTTTCTTATAGACTTTCAAAGGAGAATTATAAGCTGGTTTTTAATCCGGAAGCTATTGTTTACCATAACCACCCGGATAGATTCCCCACATATTTAAAACAGAAGTTCTGGAGGGCCTACTGGCGAAATCTGATTTACTCAAAAAATATAAAAAAAGCAATAAAAGATACTTATACACCACAAATCCTAAAATTTCAAATATTTCTGTTTCTTTTATTTTTTATCCTTTTAATAGCATCACCTTTTAACAATTTCCCCTCTTTTCCTATTATTTTATCAGTCCTGGGACTTTTTTTTATTACTACCATTCCTTTTATTGTAAAGACAATCTTTAAAGACCCTTTTATTGGATGTTTTTCCCCCTTTTTTATTTTTTTCCGCTCGGCTGTTTTTACATTTGGAATTATTATGGGTTTTATCAGAATTATTTGCCTTAGACAATTTTAGTCAGCGGAATATCTTCTGTTAATGGTAAGATTATTTATCTTAAAATATCTTCTGTTTCCCCCAAACATTTACCTATTCAAAATTTTACTTAGATAACCTTCATGCTCAATTAAAAAACGTATATGAATAGTTACAGGTAAAAAATATGCGTTAAAATATAGTAAATCCCGATTAAGATAAAAATCGTTCCGGTTACCCTTCTTGTCCAAAACTCTATGATGGTAACTCTTTTAAATACCCTTTCTATATTCTTAATACTAATAGCAATTAAAACAGCGAACATAAGAACAGGAAGGCCAGTTCCTATGCCATAAATGAAAGGAAGTATAATTCTCGACTCGTTTTTTAAGGATAGGGGTATCAAGCTTCCGAAAAAAATCGCTGCAGAAACAGGACAGAATGCTAATGCAAAGAGTATCCCCAAAGGTAATGACCCCAAAATTCCAAAATCCTTCAAACGAGTGGTTGCCTTTTCTTTAAAGGATACTTCTAAAAATGTGAGATGAAATACCTCAAAAAGGAAAAGACCTGTAATAATAAGGATAGGACCAAGCACTTTATTCATGTAATTTTGCAGAAAGTACGATGTTTGGGGGATAGTTAAGAGGGAGAAAGTGATTAAAATTCCTAATACGGTATAACCAATGACCCTTCCTAAAATATAAAGAATTCCTGAGCTAATAACATAAAAAGTGTGGTCTATCCTTTTTACAATGAAAGAAACTGCAACTATATTGGAGGTTAGGGGACAGGGGCTGATTGAAGTCAGTATCCCCAACCAGAGAGCTGAGAGAAGAGGAAAAGTACTTGTTTCCATCAGGGCTTTTTCAGATATTTTTCCATTTCTGATTTAACATATTCATAAAATTTATCTCTGTTATTCAGGTAGTTCCAGACCTTGTTGAGATTTTTCCATCTGACTTGCTTACCGTCCTTAAACTCTGCAATAATGAGAGATCTGGTATAGAGCTGGTAGTCGGAAATAAAATGCTTATTTTCGGGCAGATCAATATTAATGATATGGAAAATAAGCTTCTCAGTTTCAAGTTCTTCTGAAAAAAACTTTTCTATCCCTTCACGAGAAAACTGTTCTATCTTTCTGCAGTTAGAACAACGATAATTACCGTGAAAATAGAAGGCAACAATTTTTTCCGAAGCTTTTTTCCCATTTGCCGCCACTACACTAATTTTCCCAACTTCTGGAATCACTTCATTCATAATACAAAAACTGATGATAAGCATATAGAAAACGATAATATTGATTTTATCCCTCATGCTTTTTTCCTCTGCTTTTTAATTTTTCTCTATCTATCTTTGTCGGTAAAATCCTGACAGTGCCCTGTTCCTTCAATTCTTACTTAACAAAATATAGTTTCAACCTTTGTATTCTAAGTGAGAACTTTCTTAATCTCATCGACACTGAGAACTTTTCCTGCTGACTTCATTTCTCCATCCACTGCAAAGGCAGGTGTCATCATCACTCCGGCATCCATGATCTCTTTAATGCCTTCTACCTTGACAACCTCAGCATTAAGATTTAAGTTTTCAACTGCATCCTTAGCATTCTGAAAAAGCCTTTTACATTTGGGACAACCCGGCCCATAAATCTCAATTTTCATGTCCTTAAAACCGCCTTTCAACAAAATATTGATGATATCCAATCACCGACATAATGAGTTATTATTATAACTATCAAAGCAATAATCAAATGCTCTGCAATCACCTTCCAGGGTTTCGTCCTCTGTTCCTTAGCAATGTTAAAGCTAAGAATAGCTAATATGGTTAATCCCCAGGCAACACTTACCAAAATTGCAGTTGAAAGTTCCAGCAGTATGACTGGAATAGTAAATGTCAATGCAAAAAGAAGTTTGGAGAGAAGAGTTGAAATTGTTGATTCCCATATTTCTTTTGTATTATGTTGATTTTCAGATTCCTTACTTATATGAATACCCAAAGCATCAGAAAATGCATCTGCTATTGCTATTGTTAATATACCACCAAGAACAACGAGTTTTGAACGTGTACCGGAATGTAACCCTACCATTAATCCAAGCGTTGTAATTATTCCCGACGTTAAGCCAAAGCTAAAACCTGTTTTTATCGAGTGTTTTGTCATAATAATTTGAATGCCCTACAAATTATTGAGGAATTTCTACTGAGTCCTCCTCATAGATTCCCTTATCTGCTGTTTTGTGGCAAGCTATACAGTTTGATTGCGAACCAATGGATCCTTTCTTCAGAACGACAGGAGAAATCTCAACATGTTTTTTCTGTATATATGGAATATCAGTAATCCTTGTCGGTGTTTTGCCATCTAGACTTTTCATAATTTTAATGGCACGTTTAGCCGAGGAATATTCTGCGGCATTCGTTTTAAGGTATTCGGAAATGGTTTTTATTGATTCTGAATCAAATTTAATCTTTTTCCCGTGATGGTTTTCCAGTTGAGCCAGGACTTTTTCCCATGAACCAGAAGGTAATAGTTCGGGCTGATATACAAAATGGCACATACCACATTTTTCTTGGTATGTTTGATTCGTAACAGGATTTATGTACTGTTTTTTGTAATTTTTTGAATGCTTGTGATCCTCGCCCTTTTTATGATAATTATCGTGATCTTTATGGTCTGCAAAAGCTAAAAAGAAAATTCCATCAGTTAATAGAATAAAGGCTGTGAAAAAAATAATCCATTTTTGCCTTCTGTACATTCTTAAAATCCTCCTTTTCAACATAAAAATGATAATACTTTATAATACGAAAAATCCATTCAATTTTTTAAAAAATAATTAACGATCTTTCTATCTTATAGAACCATATCCAGATCCTTTATGTCCAACTCCTTTCCCAGTTTCTCGTATTTCTGGTTTCATAAAAAAAGAAAAGGTTATCAAAATAACACTGGTAACTGTAAATAAAAAGGTAATTATTCTTCTTGTTCTTTGACTACCAATTAACCTGTGGTACATATTCAGTATAACCTTCCAGTGGAATATTATGTGAACAACCAATAATCC
>JAXHUS010000483.1:0-6915 GCA_034189305.1 Thermodesulfobacteriota bacterium
GCAAGGGAGATTCTCTTTGTAATAAGCCACTTAACATCTATTTTCCTGTTAGATATGAGCCTGATAGCTTCTGCATTCTGGACCGCGGTATTGCCGTATGCACCTATCAGAGAAGCTTCTGTATAGTGTATCAGATTAAGATCAAAAGAAGTTCGGTCTTTTCCTGAAACAAGTCCGGAAAAGAGGCATATTCTTCCCCTGGGGGCAAGAAGTCTTATTATATCCTCCGCTGGTCCTGCTTCGGATGAGGCAAGTATCACCACATCAATTCCCCACCCACTGGTTTCCTGCATCACTAAATCGTAAACATTTTTTTGCCCGGGATCAATAAGCCAATCGGCTTCAGTACGTTCAGCCAGTTTTCTTCGCCTTTCAACGGTATCTGCCAGGAATACCTTCTGTGCCCCTTTTATTTTAGCCAGCATTGCATTTAAGCATCCCATAGGGCCTGCTCCTAAAATAAGTACCGTATCACCGGAATTTACCCTGGAAAGTTCCTGGGCATTGATACAACAAGCAAGGGGCTCGGTGAGTGATGCCTCTTCAAAAGTGACTTTCTCAGGGATAATATTAACAGACCCACAAAGTGAACCTTTAAGAGGCACAGATAGAAACTCTGCAAAACCACCATTATAATTAAAGCCGAAAATTCCAACATGTTTGCATTTGTTATCCGCCCCTTTTTTGCAGGCAAGACATTTCCCACATTTAAGTCCAGGAGCAACCTGTATGCGATCACCTTCTTTCAAGTCTTTTATTTTGCTTTCGGCAACAACCCCACTTATTTCATGTCCCGGGATGCATGGATAGATAACAGCAGGGTGACCGGATTCTGCCATTTTCATATCGGAAGTACAGATGGCACAGGCCTTAACCTTAACTAATATACCGCAGGCAGGGCATGAAGGAACAGGAACCTCTTCTATCTTAAGTTGCCCAGGTGCTTTTAATAATGTTGCTTTCATATACTTCAATTTTATTTTAGCCATTAAAAATTTTATTCAAAGCAGAGATCAATTTAAGGTTATCCTCCCTTTTTTTTACTGCAACCCTTATAAATCTATTATTAAGCCCCCTAAAAGTTTCACAGTCCCGAATCAGGATGCCCTGACATCCCAATTTCTCGGTAAGCAATGAAGAGTTTATATTTCTATCGCTAATGCGGCAGAATATGAAGTTGGCCGTGGCAGGATAAGGCACAATGCCTTCAATCTTTTTCAATTTATCCCACAGATAATTTCTTTCCTTTCCGATATAATCTCTGGTTCCTTCGATAAATTTCTTATCCCTTAAAGCTTCTTTAGCAGCAATTTGTCCCATGGTATTTACAGCCCAGGGAACCCGGTATCTGGATATTTTTTTTATTATCTGTCTTTCCCCTACAAGATAGCCTACCCTTAAACCTGCCAGCCCAAAAAATTTGGTAAGGGACCTCAAAATGAGAATATTTTCCATTGAGACTGCCTCCCCTATCAAGGTAAAATCATCATAGTTATCAATAAAATCAATAAAGGCCTCATCTATTACAACCCTTATATCTTTCTTTTCACACGCATCAACTATAAAAAGTATGGCCTCTTTAGAAATAATTGAGCCGGTAGGATTATTAGGATTGCAGATAAAAACCATATTGACGCCATTTAAGTGTTTAAGAATAGTTTCTGGTTTCCATAAAAAACTATTGTCCTGTAAAAGTGTTAAAAAACGGCATTTCCCTCCACTTATTTTCACTGCATATTCATACTCACTAAAGGATGGGAGGAGAATCAGGGCCTTTTGTGGATGACAGGTTCTGGAAACAAGGTGAATCAGATCGCATGAACCGTTTCCTACCATAATGTTTTCCCTGTCAATTCCCAGGTATGCAGCAATCTCACTTACAAGACTGTTACAATCGGGATCCGGATAATATATGGCAAGGTCAATACTGTTTAAAAGAACTTCCCTTGCCCTTGGCGATAATCCTAAAGGATTTATGTTGGCACTGAAATCAACTATTTTGTCTTTCTCTATTTTATACTTTAAACTTGCCTTTACAAGATTGCCGCCGTGAAAGGGCCTTTTCATATCCGTCTCCTGAATTGTCCCGGTTTTTTTGACCGGCAATATTCACCTTTACACTGGATTAAAAAGTTACGTTAATACCGCCATAAGCTGAAAAACCGGATGTCCCAAATCCATACGATTCATAATAGTTCTCATCAAATAGGTTGTCAATACGGCCAACTATCCTGAAACGATCAGAAAGATCAAAAGATCCTGACAGATTCACCACCAGATAATCATCTATCACAACATCTCGGGTTTCATAGCTAATCGAGTCCCAATAGCTATCGTCCCTTTTACCTACATAAAGAATATTCAGGTTTATATTCCACTTTTCCATAAATCTATAAAAGGTATTAAATCCTATCTTATGTAAAGGCCGTCGAATTAGACGGCTGCCATCATCGTCGCTGGTATCCGTATAAGTATAGTTCATACAGAAAGATATATTTTTGTTGGGGATTAGTTCAATAAAAGACTCCACACCTTCAGTCCTGGCATCATTAACATTTACATAGCCTGTACTCCAATCCCAATCAATAAGGCTATCAATATCATTGAAAAAATAAGTTATTCCCAAAGTTAAACGATTTTTACAGAATGATCTTTCTATTCCTATATCCCAACCGCTGCTCTCTTCGGGGTCAAGATCGGAATTTCCTACAGGTATCAACCCAAAGGGGGGAGCGTATAGTTCGTATAGACTGGGAGATCTAAAACCAGTACCATAGGATCCTTTAAGTTTGGTATTCCATTTTTTTTCCAGAATGGCCTGGGTTATTCGGAAGGTAGTTTTATCGCCAAATTCCTTATGATCATCATATCGCACGCCAAATGTGGTAAAAAAAAAGCCCCCTAATTTTATCTGTTCCTGAATAAAAAAGCTTGATGTATGGGATGATACATCTAAGGCTGAATGGTCATCCATCTTTTCAATTTCATGTTCCAACCCCATAGTAAGCAAATTGGTTTCGTTGAGATAAAGGTTATGTTGCCAGGAAATTTCATGTTTCTCACCGTCATAATCGCTGTCTCCATAAGGAGAGCCCTTATAATCCCTGGTATGATTAGCATAACCATAAATAAATATCTGTTCCCAGAGACCATCCAGGGTAATAAAGTTAAGCCTGGAACGGGTAAAAACCTTACGTGCATCTTCATGGTAATCCTTTTGGTCTTGATAGGGTCCGCCACCATTGTCCAGATGGATCCGACTATTTCTGAAACGGGCAATAAAATCCATATCTAAAAATTCAGAAAAAACATAACCAACCCTGGTTGAAGCAGTTGTATTTTCCCATTTGTCATCCTCACTATTGCCCGGCATGTCATCATCGGCAGAGGAAAAACCATCACTGCCGTTATGGGAAATTGCCATCGATGCATTTAATTTCTTATTACCCATACTTGCCCTGCCGAACTTTCGCCATGTATTATATGAACCGCCTTCACTACCAATCAAAAATCCGGGGTTGCCTTCACCCTTTTTTGTAATGATATTAATGACTCCGCCTATAGCGTCAGCGCCATAAAGGGGGCTTTGAGGACCTCGCAATATCTCAATTCTATCGATATTGTCAACCATAAGATTTCCAAAGTCAAAGATACGATTCATATTTGTAGGATCATTCATCTCTACTCCATCAATAAGTACAAGGGTATGATACGGATTGGCCCCCCTCAAAGAAACAGAACTCATCGAACCGGGGCCGCCATTGGTCCAAACATCCAGCCCCAACGTTCCCTTAATGACATCCTTAACTGTCCTTTGCCCCCTGGCTTCCATCTCTTTATTAGTTATCACCGTTATTGAACTACCTACTTCTTCAACAGGAGTGTGAGTCCTGGTAGCACTAACTACGACTTCGTCCAGCACCGCTTCTTCAACACCTACGGTATTTTTATTCACCTCTTCTCCAGGGCAAATTGCCGGGGTTATCCACATCAAATGTATAATCAATCCGCCGAAGAAAATCTTAGTCATCAATCCTTTCATTTATATATCCTTGCCTCACTTCTTTTCAATTTCAGGCTAAATGTAAAAAGAGAAATAAAATAACAGTATTCCTTAATAATTTATCCAAAAAAAAACCCTTAAATCCTTTTCGGATTTAAGGGTTGCACCCGTTTTTACTTCACCCTTCCTTTCCTCGAAGAAAAGATTATCCTTATTATACAGGCAGGTCTTCTGACTCCCGGATCATCCTATTCCCTACGCCTTCCCGGCTGCCTTAAAACAACCAGTGGCTTTTGATTAATTACTGTTAGTAATAAACAATAACGAGCAATCAACCTGTAGGTTTTGTCCCCGGTCACAGCGGCGGGACCGTATCGGTTTTTAACCAATTTCCCTTTTAAACCTGAACAGGTTACCCATATAATTTATTTATATATTATTATTAATATCACTATTTATGTCAATAATAATATATAAAAATTTATTATCAAATAACTCTCATGAACTATAGTCATAACCAGGTATATAAAAAGGATGGGGAATCCAAAAAATAGAATTCGGTGTGGATTAGAATAATTTCAGCTAAAAATCTTTGTTCCGACTTTTGATTTTCATATAAAATGACTTAGATTTGATATTTTTTATTCACTTAAAAATTCAACAGGTTTTACAATTTTTATATTCCGGTTATTTTTTACCGGATCGTGCATTTATTTTTTTGCTTATAAATAGATATGATAAAATGAAAGTAAAAAATCTTTAGCACATGGGAATTAAAATCTATTTTTAAATAAATATATAGTTTTATAATTCAATTTCGTACCCTTGAAAATCGATGTATCATTGTCAGTATCGCTTTTATCTATCAAATTATGAACGAAACAAGAAGACGGAATAAAGAATATAAAAAGAAAATAACTACATTATTCTTGCTCATGAATCAGAGACTTCCGGATTCTTTTACACTGATCTTTTTAACCCGTCATAATCATATAACATGACTTTGTATTAAAAAAGGGGGCGGGATTTGAGTTTATAAAGCTTATAATCAATTATAAGGAGTTAATATTTGTCTTCAAAGATTAATGCGGAACTTTTTAATGGACTGAGTGACGACTATAATAGCTATCGCCCTAAACCTCCTGCCGTTATAATGGATATATTGATTCAACTGGCTCAAGTACAAAAACCCAGGTTAGTTGTAGATATAGGCAGTGGGACTGGTCTATCCACATTTATTTGGGCTGAACGAGCTTATGAGGTTATAGGTATAGAACCTAATACCCAGATGCGTAACAAAGCGAAAATGTGTACTGCTGTTTTACCTAACACTAATAATGTGTCTTATCAGGAAGGATTTTCCACTGAAATAAATTTACCTGATGGATGTTCTGATATTGTTACCTGTTCTCAATCTCTTCACTGGATGGACCCGGAACGTACTTTTGCCGAAGCAGTCCGTGTCCTAAGAAACGGGGGTGTATTTGCTGCTTATGATTGTGACTGGCCGCCGACAATGCACTGGAAAGTTGAGGCAGCATACAATTCCCTTATGAAGAAAGTAAAGATCATAGAAAAAAAGTTGGGAATCCTGGATAATTTAAAGATATGGTCTAAAGAACAACATCTTGATCGCATGTTGGAAAGCGAATGTTTTCGTTTCGTAAAAGAAATTGTTGTTCATAGCACTGAATCCGGAAATACTGAGCGGTTGATAGGCATACTTTTGAGTCAAGAGGTTGGCCTTTTATTAAAGGAAGGCATAAGTGAAGCGGAAATTGGTCTTGACGGGCTAAAAGCCGTTGCCCGGAGCACTATAGGAGACAAACCTATGCCCTGGTATTTTAGCTACAGGATACGGTTTGGCATAAAGTAACTTACCTATAAGGTATTTATCTTTATCCCGAATATTGCATTAACAATTTTTGGTTTAATCTCTTTTTTAGTTTACTTTAGCTTGTGTTTGATCATATATTTAATCTGTAATTTTTAAACAGTATAGAAAAAAATTTAGCGGAATAATAACAGAAATTTACCAACTTAAGGAATCGGATATGAAAAGTATACGAAGGGAACTGTGGTTTAATATACAACAACGCCGTGAATTTGTTAATATTACCCCACAGGTGGAAAAATGTCTTGAAGAGAGCGGAATTAAAGAAGGACTCTGTCTTGTTAATGCAATGCATATTACAGCCTCGGTCTTTATTAACGATGATGAAAAGGGACTTCACAAAGATTATGAAAAATGGCTGGAACGGCTTGCACCCCACGAACCTGTATCTCAATATAAACACAATCTAACAGGAGAGGATAACGCAGATGCCCATTTAAAACGTCAGATTATGGGTCGGGAAGTTATTGTTGCAGTTACCAATGGTAAACTGGATTTTGGACCATGGGAGCAGATATTTTATGGTGAATTTGATGGGCGTAGGAAAAAACGTGCCCTTGTTAAGATTATCGGGGAGTAAATTAGTTTTAACCCGTAGAAATTTTACTGAATTAATCAGTTTTCTTTGACAGGACGCTCCTTTTGCATCTCGAATACATCTGTTTAGGAACCAACTATTTCAAAGATTATTCCATTCTTTTTAAGCCTTTTAATGTAATAAGATAAGTGTGCCTGACGTACTCAGTCAGGTAGAGGGGATTAGTCGAATCCAAAGGGTATTTTTTTTACTTGGCTTTTACACGAACTACCTTTCGGACAATTTTTCTTGTCGGTTTTTGACGTCCTCCTTTTGCTTTGACTAAAACTTTTTTTATTTTAGGGGCCTTTTGGGAAGGGGGTACCGTCAGAGAATTGATGGGAGTTAGTTGTCCTGATGAATATCTGTGATAATGGCACCCAGCCTTGGGACATTGGATGATCCTTCTCCCATTGGCATCTTTTTTTTCTACCAGAAAAG
>JAXHUS010000484.1:0-3041 GCA_034189305.1 Thermodesulfobacteriota bacterium
TTTGCCGATTATTACTTCAATGATTCCTTTTTCTACTTGCTCCTCAGGTCTACCTTTGGGGTACAGCTCATCTCTGTATAGAAATAGTATTAAGTCCGCATCTTGCTCAATAGCTCCTGATTCCCGCAAGTCTGCAAGTTGAGGCCTTTTATTTGTTCTGGTTTCAAGTTGTCTGTTTAACTGAGAAAGGGCTACAACCGATACATTAAGTTCGCGGGCAAGTCCTTTTAAAAAACGGGATATTTCTGAAATTTCCTGTTCCCTGCTTTCTATAGTCCTTTTTTTACCCATACCGCTCATCAGTTGCAAGTAATCGACAATAATTAAGCTTATATTGTGTTCAGCCTTTAAACGACGGGCTTTTGCCCTCATCTCTAAAATTGATAATCCCGGAGTATCATCTATAAAAATTGGAGCCTTATAAAGTCTGTTGCTGGCCTGTGTCAGTTTAATCCAGTCATTTTCACTCAGGAATCCACTTCTTATCTTCTGGGAGTTTACGCGGGCCTCTGAGCAAAGCATTCTCAAACCAAGCTGGTCCTTTGACATCTCAAGAGAAAAGATCGCTACCGAAGTCTTATTATTCATAGCAGTATGTTGCGCTATATCCAGGGAAAAGGCTGTTTTCCCCATGCCGGGTCTTCCGGCTATTATAACAAGATCTCCTTTTTGAAGTCCGGCAGTCTTCTGGTCAAGACCTTTAGATCCTGTGGGAATTCCTGTGATCAACCCCTTTTTTTCGCTAATGGTCTCTATGGTGTGCATGCTGTCCTTAATGATTGTCTCCAGAGGTACAAAGGAAGGCTTTATTTTGTCCTGGGTTATCTGAAAAATTGCATTTTCCGCATAATCCAGAAGATAATCGACATCATCCGTGTTCTCATAGCCTTTTGTAATTATTTCTGTTGAATTGTTTATCAATTTTCTTAAAATGGACTTTTCTTTTACAATTTTTGCATAATACTTTACATTGGCGGCGCTTGAAATATTGTCGACAAGAGAAGCAAGATAAGATGCACTGCCCGCATCTTCCAGCTGATTTTTGCTTCTTAACATTTCAGTTAAAGTAATAAGGTCATTTGGTTCATTCTTATTATATAGGTCAAGCATTGCCGAATAAATTTTTCGATGTATCTCTTTATAAAAATCTTCGATTCCAATCAACTCCATTATCTGGTTTAGTACGTCATTATCTAAGAGCACCGCTCCTAAAACGGATTGTTCAGCATCTAAATTTTGAGGTGGTAATTTTTGAATACTCAACTTATTATAAAATTTAAAATTTAAAATTTCGGGGTAATTATGTCGTTGATTTTACTACCCAGACTTTTAATTGAGCAGTTACTTCAGAATGGAGCTTGATGGGAACAGTGTAAATCCCAATACTTTTTATAGGTTCGGATAAAATAATATTCTTACGGTCAATATCGATCTTTTCTTGCTTTAAAGCTTTTTCTATATCCATAGAGGTTACAGAACCAAATAACTTATCCTCATCTCCCACCTGTTTGGAGATAGTACAGGAGATACCGGAAATCTTTTTTGCCAATTTCTCTGCGATTTTCTTTTCTTTTAAAAAAATATCTTCCCGTCTTGCTATTTCTAATTCAACTAATTTTATATTTTGTGGTGTTGCTTTTAAAGCCTTTTTCTGTGGCAATAAATAATTCCTTCCAAACCCATCCGCTACTTTAACCTTTAATCCCACCTGCCCTAAATCCGGAATATCTTCTAATAATATTACTTCCATATTTATAAAAATTATTGGTTTGATGTTGTAAATGGTAAAAGGGCAATATTCCTTGCCCGCTGTATAGCTATTGTTAATTTCCGTTGATGTTTTGCACAGTTCCCTGAAATTCTGCGGGGTATTATTTTCCCTTTTTCTGTAGTAAAGTATCTCAATGTTGAAGGATTTTTATAATCTAATACAAGGGACTTATCCGTACAAAATTTACAAATTTTTTGTCTTTGAAAAACACTTCTTTTTTTAAGATATCTATCATTGTCCCTATAGCTTCCCTGTTGCAATTCATTAACCCCCATCTAATTCATTAATGTCTTCTTTTATATTAATTCTCTTCAGAATTTTGTTCTTCCGGCGCCTGCTTTATATCCTCTTTTTGATTATCAATTATTGTATCAAGATTTTCATTAGATATAACTATCATATACCTTAAAATTTTTTCATCATATCGTAATATTCTTTCTATTTCTTTAACCAATTGTACTGTTCCTAAAAAAAATAAAATAAAATAATAACCTTTGGTGCACTTTTTTATATTATAAGCTAACTTTTTCTTGCCCCACATGTCCAGCTTTATCATCTTTCCCTTTAAATCTTCCACGGCTTTTGTAAGCTTATTTTTTACAGTGTCTACATATTCATCTTCTACATCCGGATTTACAATAACGACTGTCTCATAACCTTTCATTTTTTTTAACCAGCTTTTATATCTTTTATTTTAATGCCCGTATATTGTTGCCGATGCCCCTGTTTCTTCCTATAACCTTTCCTCCTCTTTGCTTTAAAAACTATAATTTTTTTACTCCGACCCTGATCAACTATTTCTCCTACCACACAGCCATTTTCCAGGAAAGGTTTACCTGTTTCCATCCTATCATTATCTACAAATAAAAGGACATCTTTTATTTCAATAATTTCACCAGTCTTCCCTTCAATTTTTTCAATTCTTACTATGTCACCAGGAGACACTTTATACTGTTTCCCACCAGTTTTCATAACGGCATACATAATTAAACTCATTACATGATCAATATCAAAAGTCGTTAAAATCTACTAATTTATTTTTTAATTGTCAAGTAATTTAATTGGATAGATTGATAAAAAAAATCAAATTCTATCATACAAGCATTGATGTTATTTGTTTTTTTATCTAATACTATATATACATCCACAATAATTTTGCCGGTAAAGATTCCACTCCCTTGAAAGTTGCATCGCTCTCTTAAGCCCGTCTTTCTTTTTGAAATTCCGTGCAAAAAACTTATCTCTACCAATCTCATACCCTATGTGCTTA
>JAXHUS010000485.1:0-2785 GCA_034189305.1 Thermodesulfobacteriota bacterium
ACGGCCTCATATGTTTCCCAAAACATGGGGCTTATAGGCTTGTCCTGCGAAACTGCCGAATCCGTCAATGACAAAGGAATTATGCGTGACATATGGAATAATGCTGGTTTAGCTGTTCCTGAGTACAAAATTGTATCGTCATTGGATGAATTAAAAGAAGCAATTAATAAAATCGGTTTTCCCTGCATTCTTAAACCTACAGACTGCGGAGGGGCCGGACGAGGAATTTCAATTATCAGATCGTATGAAGATGTCGTATGGTCTTTTAATTTTGCCAGACCATATGTGAAAAATGATCGATTTATCATAGAAGAGTTTCTTGACGGAACAGAGATGACCATAGAAAGTATCTCTATTGGAGGAAAGGTGTATATCCTGGCCATGAGTGATAAGGTTAAACCGGATGTTAAGACGCGTGTCGCAACGAGCTTGAATTTTCCAGCAGTATTGCCCGAAGTCATCTTACAAAAAGTTAAAAAACTCGTACAAAAAGCGGTTACAACTATTGGCATTGATAATGGTATGGCCCATACTGAAGTTATTGTAACAAAAGACAGGCCCAAACTGGTAGAAATTGGAGGACGGGGTGGTGGTGGTCATGTATTTCACACATGTATTGAAACAACATCCGGAATTAAAGCACCTGTAGAGTGTGCTAAATTACTGACCGGCATGGAAGTAAATCTTTCAGAGGTTAAAAAAAAAGGTTGTGTTTATCGATTTTTTACACCCCCTAAGGGTATTCTGAAATCCGTTAAAAATGTAGAAAAGGCCAAATCTGTTAAAGGGGTATTAGACTTAGATATAGTAAAAAAGATAGGAGAGAAAGTTGGTGATTTAGAAAATTCCCTGCATAGAACAGGGTTCGTAGTTACAAAAGGTGAGGATAGATCTGAGGCAATTTCATTGGCAGACTATATAGAGTCGATGATTCAATTTGAGGTCATTGCTATCAATGAAGAAAATACACGCGATTACAAAAAATAAAGGGAAAGGTAATGCAATTTGAAGATATGGCAGAATTTGAATTAAATATTCAACTTGATAGATTAAAATACATAGATACGTTACTGAATAAAAAAACTTACTGCAATTTTCCTCCTCGAAAATTATATATCGAGCCTACAAATATATGTAACCTAAAGTGTATTCACTGTGTTCATAATGGCGCAATGACCCGCAAGCCAGAGTATTTTGATTTCAATTTATTTAAGAATATTATTGACCAGATTAATTATCTTAGGCTCCATACTAAAATTCAATTTACAGGGGTAGGCGAGCCATTCTTCCATAAAAGAATCTTTGATATGATCGAATACGCTTCTGAACGAGGCTTTTTCACATTAATGAATACAAACGCAACAATGCTCACCAAAGAAATGGCTATAAGAACCATTGAATCCGGACTCGATTATATTCATATATCTTTGGACGGTCTAACCAGAAAAACTTACGAAAGTATCCGGATTGGAGCAGATTTTTACAAAGTGGTAGAAAACATCTTCAATTTATTCGAGGCAAAATACAACAAAAAAGGTTATCATTTAGCAGTAGTACTCGGCATTATTGACCAGAAACGGAATAGCAAAGAAATCGAATTATTTGAAAAATACTTTGCAAAATATCCATTCCACCATGTGGTTGTAGGAGAACTTTTCAATCATATGGGGGCTATTGAAGAAGCAAACCTTACCTATAAAGACAAAAAAAATCTCTCCAGAAAAGAATACTCTATTTGTAACACGCCCTGGGATTTGATTTCATTCAATTGCGATGGGAAGGCGGTAGCCTGTAATTATGACTTTGATAATCGCTTTGTTATTGGGGACGCTGCAAAAGAAAATGCTATGGATATTTGGAACGGCCCCCAAATGCAGTTTTTTAGAAAAAGTGTTTTGGAAAGCAATTACAAAGATATAGAAAAAAATGGCTCTCTTTGTTCCGAATGTACCATTAAATGGCAAAAAGACTACCAGATACCAAAAGACTTTTATTCTGAAGTGGCCAGAATGGAAGAATACCTGGTGCGTGCAATTCGAAGGTCTTCCGGACACAGAGAGAGGAATGCTGAATTCAGACAAAAAGAGGAACGTCTACTTCAACACAAGGACGAATTAATTGCCGAATTAAAAAGCTTCGAAGCCTGATGGAATGAAATAAAGATGAAAGTCGGTCTTTTAGGAAAATGCGCTGATTATTAACTAAACTTTGGTATGAAGGATGACTATTGCAATTTAAGCAAATAGAATGCCGTTGTGATGAATGTTACGTCGTAAAAAAAATACCGGACAAGTGCCCCATCATGCAAAATGGTAAAGAAATTTTTGAAAAAGCCGTTGATATATACAAAGGAAACGACTTTGCCAGAAATGTTTGTAACGCCCATTCGAAACTTTTGGGAAGGGGGAGTTCAAAATGGCCAAGAGTTGAACATATACGTGAATTCTGCCTGCATATGCATATTAAAAAGGTTGGACTTGCTTGTTGTTCAGCCTTTTTAAAGGAAGGAAAAGTCGTTAAACACTACTTCAAAGAAAGGGAAATTGAAAGTAATATTGTCTGTTGTAAGGTAGGCGCTGTTACTTTGAAGGATATAAACATTGACAGGGATATTGGATATGAGTATTATCTATGCAATCCAATCGCCCAGTCCCACATCCTGAATTACCACAAAACCGAGTTAAACATTTTAATGGGTCTTTGCACCCCTCATGATATGTTATTTACCTGGCATTCCAGGGCTCCTGTTACTACTTTATTTACAAAAGAGTATATTAGCAATCAT
>JAXHUS010000486.1:0-6966 GCA_034189305.1 Thermodesulfobacteriota bacterium
AATTTTTATTAAATCGGTACCGGTAAAAAGAATTACGATAAACCATATTCCTGATTTCATTAAAGGGGATTATACAATACAACGGATAAAGATGTATGAAAGGGAGACTTCTTTAAAAGAAGCGGAAAAAATATGGCGAAAGGATTTTATACTCTTCCATTTGAAAAAAAATGATTGGGACATAATTAAAACAGCAAATAAGTTAAAAGTCCGAAAGGGAACCATGGAGACATTTATTAATAATCTGGATATTGTTCTCCCGGTACCAAAAATATCGGAGCCGCTTTACCAGAAGACGATTAAAAGAAGTATATTAACCAGTGGAAGGGGTTTGCATTCCGGTGTAAAAACAGGTTTAATTCTTTCCCCAATGCCTGCCGGGAGTGGAATAATCTTTGGAAATATATCAACCGGTGAAACAATCCCCGCTCATCTGGATTATGTTGAATCTTCCGAATTTGCCACGTCTTTAAAAAAGAATAATTCGTATGTAAAGACAATAGAACACTTCCTTGCCACCCTCCATGCATATAAAGTAAACAATCTACTGGTAAAGATAAATGATGAACTTCCAATAATGGACGGTTCTGCCCTGGATTTCTGTCAATTAATTGAGGACGCCGGATTGGAAGAGCAGGAGGCTTTTCAAGAGGAAATTGTCATTGATAAAAAATACCAGGTTGGTGCTCTTGAAAAAAACGGCAAACAGATTATAATTGAACCGGCAGATGAGTTCATTATAAGATATTTTCTTGATTATCCAGTGCCGGTAGGAAAACAAGAGTTCTATTTCGTAATGAACAATGCTTCGGATTTCAAAAATAACATTGCCCCTTCCCGCACTTTTGGTTTTTTAAAAGATATAGAAGCCCTTGAAAAGAAGGGGCTTGCAAGTGGTGGACGATTAAACAATTTTATCCTGGTTGATGACGAAAAGGTTGTTAATACCAAACTGCGGTTTCCTGACGAATTTGCCAGGCATAAAATTCTTGATATTATCGGAGACTTTTATCTTCTTGGAAGGCCGATAAAAGGAGCCATCACTGCCCATATGACGGGACATATTGATAACATTTCATTAATTAAAATCATTCGGGATAGCCTGAACCTGTCCTGGCAAAACTCAATCCTCTAAATACCCTTTTATTTCATAAGTTTCCCCTTCTATTATTGCTCTTATCATTCCCGATCTGTCCGTCCGGAACAGCTTAACTCCTAAATGATTATAACGGCTGATTACATCTCTGTCAGGTAATGAAAATCGGCGCTCCCTTAAAGAAATAATACCGATCTCCGGCCTTACTTTTTTTAAAAATGCTGGTGAACTTGAGGTCGCACTGCCATGATGGGGGACCTTTAAAATATTGGCCATAAGGTTTACTTTAGATGCTGTAAGTTGATATTCGGCTCCCTTTTCGATGTCCCCGGTCAAAAGAACGCTTATATTCTTATATATAAGGCGCATAACCAGCGAATTATTATTTATTAAAGATTTTGATGAAAATTTTTTCCTTTTAGAATTTTTATTCGCCGGGTGAAGGATTTCGACCTCTACCCCGCCGATGATTATTTGTGGTGACGTTCTATCTTTTATTAATATCTTTACATCGTTATCATGTAAATTAGCTAAAAGCTTTTGATAGTTAGCTTCTTCCGACTCTTCTCCTGTATACCAGAATTCTCCCACCGGGAAATGTGAAGAAATGAATAAAAGCCCATTTAAATGATCTGCATGGGAATGGGTAAGAACGAGATAATCAATTTTTTTTATCTTTTTATAGCGAAGGGGCGGGGCAACAACAAACCTTCCCACATCAAAATCGGAAAAATAGAACCCCCCGCCGTCAATAAGCATATTCTTACCTCCGGGAAATTCCACAAGGATGGATTCTCCCTGTCCCACATCAATAAAATTGATTATCAGGTCTTTAGAAAGTTTACTTTTCAGTTGCCAGAAGGCAATATCTCCAACGATCAAAAACAGACATAAACTAGCGATAAGAATCTTTTTCTTGAATCTGTAAAGGTTACAAAGGACAAATATAATTCCATAAAATATAACTATTTCCCAGAGTCTTGGAGTGGATATATCGAATTCTACAAAAGGTAAAAAATTATAAAGGGAATTCACTAAAAATACAACAAAGCTCAGACTCTTATCCACAAAATAGTAACCTGCTTTTGCAAAGGGAGGGTATAAAATTAAGAAAGGCAAGAGGCAAAGGCTTGCGGGTATTACCAAAAAACATAAGATCGGGACGAAAATCAGGTTACAAAAAGGGCTTAAAAGGTAAACCTTTCCAAAATAATAGGAAGTAATTGGGGCCGTTCCAAGTAAAGCGGAAATAGAGATAAAAACTATTAATTTTACTTTATCAGTAGTGCCTTTTCTTGAATGCTCCTCTTCTGTACCCCTAAAATAAAATGTATTTAAACAATAGATTATAAAAAAGACCGAGGAAAAAGATAATTGAAAGGATATATCAAATAAAGAGGGAGGATGGAACAGGGTTATTAAAAAAGCAGCAAGGGCGAGTATATTGTAAATGGCCTTTTGCCTTTCCGTTACTATGGCAAGAGAAAATGCGCCAATCATAATTAATGCCCGCAGTGTTGGTATCCTCAAGCCTGCAAGGGCCCCATAGAAACATACCGGGAAAAAGCTCAAAACAGCAATCAGCTTTTTAAAGTTAAAAATAAAATACAAACTGTAAAATTTCCCTATCGTTAGATAAAAGAAGGCATAAGAAATATATGCAATTATTCCAATATGCAGTCCTGAAATTGCAAGAATATGCGCAATCCCTAAAGATGCAAATTTATCCTTCAATTTAACCGGTATTTCCCATTTTTCTCCTAAGATTAATGCCTTTATAATTTTATTACCCGGAAAGGTGATATTTTTTTCAAAAAAATCACTGATATTACTGCGAATTGCCTCTATCTGTTCTATGATAAAGTTGCCGTTTCCCTTTGAGACCCTGACGATAAGTTCACAACTTTTAACCGTGGCCAAGGTATAGACTTTCCTGTGGGCTAAATTTCGAACATAATCGAACCCTCCCGGATTATTAAAATTTTTTGGCAAAGACAGTTTAGAAATAAAACGAATACGGTCTCCATATTGAAACCGGGGGTACGTTCCAAATGCGGACAATAATAACTTTCCGGAAACTATAATATAATTATTCTTCTCATGGATTTTTTCAGCTTTTAATAAAATCCTGGTCTTATCGGGATAAATTCTTGGTGATTCAATGATCACTCCCTCCACACAATATCGTTTATTTGAATTAAACTGTGAAATGTGATCCGGCCCCAAAAGGGGCGATTTATATCTGTTTATCAAAACGATCCCCATGCAAAAAATAAGAAAAAGGATTGCATGGGATTTTATCTCCATTGCGAAGGATGATTTAAAAAGAGAAAAAAAGAGAACGGCTGAAAAAATCAGTATAACTATAAAGAGGTACCTGCCATAATACTCCCCCGTTATTATTCCGGAAGCATAAAATAAAAATATGGTTATAAAAGGATTATTCTTTAAAAAATCCATTTCTATAAAAATTGGTAAAATAAATTCAAAAAATGTAACAATATATCGAGATAAATTTTAAACCTGACAGGCCAAAAACCATCTGAGGTAAAGGCTGAACATTTTCATTTTTGAAAATTGCTCAAGCATAACCGGTCGAATCAAAAAGTATTAGTTTATCATCCCCCTATTACACTGTGTCCTTCATCCTTATAATTTTTCTAATGGGCTAATTACTTTACCTTCTAAATTTCTTAAAATATGCAGGTATATCATTGTGGTCTTAACATCATTGTGTCCCAGGAGTTCCTGGACTGTACGGATGTCATAGCCATCCTGGAGAAGATGTGTGGCAAAGCTGTGTCTGAGGGTATGAATGGTGGCTTTTTTGGGAATACCTGATTTTTTTAATGCCTGACTCATGGCTTTCTGCAATGCACGGGAAGTTATATGATGCCTTCTTACAATCTGTGCCCGTGGGTCGAGGCTTAAATTTTTTGATGGAAACACATATTGCCATGCCCACTCTTTGGAAGCATTTGGAAATTTTTTTGCCAGTGCATTCGGCATGTAAACCGAACCGTTTCCTGTCTTTAAATCTATTGCGTGAACTTTTTTCACTTTTTCAAGATGGCTTTTCAACTCCGGATGAAGCATTTCCGGCAAAGGTGCCGCTCTATCCTTATTTCCTTTGCCAGAACGAACAATCAAAGACTGGTTTTCAAAGTCAATATCCTTTACACGAAGCCTGGTGCATTCGGTTATACGAAGTCCGCACGCATAAATCAACTTTGCATGGAGGAGATATCCTCCAGGGAAATGTTTGTAAAGTTTTTTTACCTCTTTTTTGCTGAAAACAACGGGAATTCTATCACTTTTTTTCGCCCTTATAACATTATCACTTATGTCAAATTCCTTTTCAAGCCCATTCCGGAATAAAAACAGCAAGGCATTAAATGCCTGATTTTGAGTGGATGCACTGATTTTTTTTTCAACAGCCAGATAAACAAGGAATTTTTTTACATGAGAAGACTCTATTTTTTCGGGCGGAGTATTGTTACAAAATTCAATAAACCGTCTGATCCAGGATCTGTAAGTTTTCTCCGTACTATATGCAAGGTGCTGAAATTGGATTTCATTGATTAATTTTGAAAACACTTCCTTCCATGTCTTAGGGTTTTTTACTGGTTTACATGTGGAGTCATTTTTAGAATCCTCAGTAAAATCAATTAACAGGCACATAAAGTCTTCCAGAAATACCTTAATAGCTTTATACGCCTGCCTTATCTGCCAGTCTTCCTTACCTTCTGATTCCAATACATCCAGAAATTCTTTAATGTTATTATACTTAACAGCTTTAAGATTTTTTTGATAATATGATAAAAATTTATCTACCCATAGTTGATAAAATTTGATATTCCTAAAAGGAATAGATTTTTCATTAATTAGATATTCCCGAAAACTTTTTGGATTGTATTTTTTCATAAATTTATCCATTAAATAAGTTATTATACGAATCTGAAATATAAATTTCAGTATATTAAATGTTTGATTAAATGCTGTCAATTGTTTATTATCTTTAATGTAAAAAATCGCTATTTTATTAAATGCGAACATTCGCAGATTAATTGTTAAGGGGGCAAACACAAAACAAGGGGATACCCATTATGTATACCGAAATAAAATCAGCAATTGATAGCATTAAAATAGTCTCAGACATTATTAAAGCCTCTAAGGAGCTTAAAAATTTTAATGAGTTGGTCTCCGCAGTCTCCGAGGTTAATGCAAAGCTTGTTGATGCCAATGCCGCTGCCCTCGCCAGTCAAGAGAAGCAATTTCTTCTCACCGAGAAGATATGCACGCTTGAAAAAATAATTATGCAATTCAAAAATTGGGAAGCTAAGGCAAAGGACTATACACTTAAGGCGGTCGGAGTTGATGCTTTTGCTTATATATACACACCAACTGTGGAGTCTTCTCAGCCAAAACATTGGGCATGTGCAAAATGCTTTGAGAACCGTAAAATAAGCATACTTCAGAAATTTCAAGACAATCATTATGTTTGTTTCCATTGCAAATCGCTTATTGCCCCACGAATCAATGGAAAATTTATTTCTATTGAAGATGCTTATCATGAATAACCTCCTTTTCTAGCCTTAACAAATTGCTGCACCTGACCAGGTTTCGCTACGCTCAACTGGCAGGTGAGCTTATCGTTAATTCTCATCTCATGTCTTCTGACAATTCAACAACATCTACACCAGGGAATCTTCTCTTTCTTATTTCTTCCACCTTATAATATTCGCCCGATACAGGCTCATATCTATCAAAAGTTTCTATTCCTACTGTATTAGAAACAAATAATTGGTGTCTTTCTACCCCAATCTGCCCAAGCTCCTCATCTGTTTCCAAATCATGACCAAATAAAGGCTCTGTCTGTAAACCATAACAAATAGCTTTTTTCTGATTCCATTGTGTGGTTTTTTGATATGTCTGAGCATCCCACACTTCGCCGGATGGAGCAAACAATTCCCCTGATACATTACATTTATACAAAATACCTTGATAATTAACAATTTCATCTTCAAACATCATTGGGTTTTTATTCATTAGAAGAAAAACCCTTCCATCCGTTTGAAATTCTAATAAATCACCAACTTTTATTTCAGTATCATAAGGTAATTGAGCTTCCAGGAAAAACTCTTGAATAAAAGGCTTAGTAACCTGCCTATTAATTTTATATACACAGTATTCCCCTGATAAGTCCCCATCATCCCTGAGAACATTATAAGAAGAACCCACATCATTATAAACAGATTTTATATCTTCTCCAATTCCCATTTTTTGATAACGTAATACTCTTTATCACATTAAAAGATAATAATAGCCTCATGCTACTATTAAGGTGTAACTATAATCTCATTATCTTCATCATAAGTATAATCTCTACCGGTTTGTGATTCATATTGAAAACCAGCATCTATCTTATGACCAAACATTTTATAAGAACTAACTTGAGCAAACTCTTCTGGTCGGCTTTCCTGTATCTCAACAAAAGAAATATCCATATCTTTTATTATTTCTTTGTAATGGTCAAACCTATGCTGAAGATTTATCTGCTCAAATTTAAACTTATGTGCGCTTTCTGTAAAAAGATAAAAAAACAAATGTCTTTTTGCTCTTTGTTTTATCCAAAATATTTTAAAATCACCAGAGACAGGAAAGCCCCAACCTGTTTCCCTTGAAGAATCATCACAAGCATTATTATAATCATCAGAAACTAAATAAGAAGTTAATCCTTTAACCTCTTGTTCTAATAATGTAATTAATTCCTCTTTTGTCACAAATTATGGCCTCTAACTATTTTTTTCTTAGATTTTTCAGTTTTAATTGGTTCAACAACTGGTTCAGATTCTATTATTGGTTTTTCC
>JAXHUS010000487.1:0-3600 GCA_034189305.1 Thermodesulfobacteriota bacterium
AATCAGCATTATAAAAATCATTAATACACAAAATAAAGAAACGCTCTTTTTCATAACTTTATCTCCTTTATATTTTATTGTAACCCTTTATGCCTAAAGCTGATTTCTAATTTCTTATTATCATCACCCCCCTTCTTTATTATGCTTTTCCTATGCTGCCTTCATTCTAACCTTACCTAAAAATTTTGGCTTAAAAACATAAATCAATGAAGGAATAAGCAATAGAGCCCCCAGCATATTGACCAACATAATTACTGCCAGAAGAAGGCCCATTTCAGCCTGAAATCTTAAGCTGGAAAAGAAATACCAGAGAATGACACCAAGAATCATCATAAAGGCTGTAAAAAAGATTGCCTTCCCTGTGGTCAGAATGGCCTTTTTTACTATGTTAAAGGAGTACCGGCTCTCACCATACAACTGATATTCTTCACAAATACGGCTTAAAAGATAAATTCCATAGTCGATTCCAACCCCAACCCCCACGGATACAATAGGCAGTGTATTAATATTAAGGCCAATCCCGAGCATATGCATAACAGTGAGGGTCATAAAGTTGGCAAGGTTAAGGGGGATCATGAGAATAACAGCGGCAAGCATGGAACGGTAAACCATAGTACAAAGAAGAAAAACTACAGACATGACCAGGATAAAGTTCAAGAGTTGAGAGTTTTGAACCGCCTCATTTATTGCCGCCAGTACACCAATATTTCCAGAGGCCAGTTTGAAGGTAACCTTTCCCCTGGCAAGTAAATCCTTTTTTTCCTGAATAAAGTTTTTTACATCGGCAATTGCCTCCCTCAGGGTATCCCCCATATGATCTTTATACCAGACAATCACATTGGCGGCCTTTTTATCCCTGCTGAAGTAAAGGTCATAATCTCCGGGGGCGGAGTGGGACTCCAGGCGATAAACGGTCTGTGATATCTGATTTCTTTCTATCGGCATGGTTTCCCATTTCGGGTGCAATCCGTAAATAGCCCTTTGAATGGGGGGAAGAAAGTCTGCCAGGGAAAAGGTAGATGGCGACAGCGGAGTTTCTTCCATATACCGCTGAAATGTATCTAAAATCGCCAAAAATTCAGGCTTTTCAACTGCCTGGGGGACATCTCCCTCGGCAATGACGTATAACTCCTCTGAACCCGGAAAGTTCTTGTTTATCTTATCAATAGCCACATTATAAGGTGAATCCTCCCATAGAATAGGACTCCCCGGATTAATATCCCCGATATGCACTCTGGTAGATACCCATCCTGTAAAGATAAATAAAAATATCATCACAGAAAAGGTAACGATTCCAATTCTGCCAAAGCCGAGTTTTGCTATCTGTTTTAATAACAGATGGAGGTACCCCTTTTCTGTATCCACGATTTGAGGGATGTTTTTAGGAGCAGGGAAGAAGGATAACAGAATAGGCGTTAAAATAATCCCCGTGAAAATAATAATAAAAGCCCAGAATCCGCATATCCATGCAAGTTTCTGCATGAGAGGGATTGGAGCAACCGCTATCAAAAGAATCCCCGCTGAATCAGTTGCAATTCCCAATGTTCCTGGAGGAAGCATCGAGGCAAGAGCAATAACACAAGCATCTTTTACATTCTTTCTTTCCTGATAGCATTCAAAATAACGGCCGGTAAACTGAATCGAATGGCTCAAAGCCCGGGCAATAATCAGAAGGGGGATTACAAGTATCAGAGGATCCAGATTATAACCCAGAAGACTGCAAAACCCCAGACCCCAGATTGCTCCTGTAAGAGATGAAAGGATGGCAACCATAACCCCGATAAGATTCCGAAAATAGAAGGAGAGCACAATCAGCAAGGTTAAGAAGGTAGCGCCAAAGATCAACCATACTTCCTTCTGGTATTTACAAACCACCCCGGACAACACAGGCTCCCCGGACGCATAAATTTTATGGTTTCCGTCGGATTCACTCTTAATTATCTCCTGTACCTCTTTATAAAGAAGATCATAATTAATCAGATGTTCGATAAATCCCGCTGTAAAGAGCACTGATTTTTCGTCCCTTGAAACCCAGACCCCAAATACTCCGGGAGTAGCCCTAACAGTCTCCCTGAATTCCTCCATAGAGCTGGGTACTTCTTTCATGAGATTCTCAGAAATGATTGAGTCTTCTGTAATCTTGACCTTCTTTAACTTGCGAGAGGCAATGGAGTATATCTGGTTGTGATTTACCCCCGCTATCAGGTCCAGTTTGTCTGTTATACGTATAACCTTTTCTAATGTTACCCTGTTGTATATATCCTCCTCTTTTACCTGAAGCATTAAAAAGACCTTAAGGGGATCCCCTAACTGATCCCTGTATTTTTCATGAATCTTTATAAATGGATGGTTTTTTGGTAAAAGATCGGAAAATTCAGTCTTAACTTCTATCCTGGTAATCTGCCAGGAAAAAAAAGCAGTCACAATGAGGATGACCCCGAAGACTAAAAATCTATGGTCTATTATCCATACGGAAAGTTTTCTTATCATTTCCCCTCCTCAGTTCTTTTGTAAGCTTGCTGATGGGATAGTAATATTCTTTATAATACCTTTTCCAATAAATACCACCTTTCCATTAGATTTTGATGGAATGATAAAAGCATCCACAAACCATGGCAATGGCGGATTCATATTGAGATTTACTTTTGTCCATGTCTCCCCGCTATTATTGCTCTGAAATACGCTTCCGTGGTCTCCGACTATTACTCCGTAATCCCCTGATATATGAATCCTGTACAGGCTTTCTTTCGTAAGCATGGATACATTTTTCCAATGTCTTCCCCCATCCTCCGTCCGGAGAAATAAACCATTTTGTCCTGCAGCCAGGCCTTCCAGACCATTCCTGAAATAAACGGTAAAAAAATGGGGGAAAAGACCAATCTGCAATACTTCCCAATTATCCCCCCCGTCAGATGTGTAAATAACCGTTCCAAAGTCTCCTACTGCCCACCCCCGGACTTTATCTATAAAGAAGATATCATATAGGTTGAGGGTAGTAGTTCCTCTTTCAAGTAAGGTTTCCGGCAAAAGCCCTATCCAATCAAGGGGAACCTGTCGCCATGAAGCTCCGCCATTTTCCGTCCTCAGTATGGTCCCCTCTGATCCCACAACAAATCCCTTTGATTTATCAAGAAAAAATACCTTCATCAGGAATATTTCGGTATTAGCCTCCTGTTTCCTCCAATTATTTCCCCCGTCGGTCGTATGTAAAATAAGTCCCTCTTCTCCAACGATCCAACCATCTTTGTTAATAAAGGTTATATCTTTAAAGGATCCCCCGGTAATCATATCAATCCTTTGCCAGCTTTCGGCCCCATCCGTTGTCTTAAGGACAAGTCCCCTGTCTCCCACTATCCAGCCCTTCTTTTCATCTAAAAAATGAACAGCAAAGGGCTTATCCCTCCGAACTAACTTATAGCTTTCTTCACTGGATATGGCATATTTTGAAATTGAAAAAAATGGCCATAAGAATACCAGGGATAATACTATCGTTCTGTTAAATGATTTCATTTTTCTCCTCAAATACATTTAATAACATTATTTATTTAATTTAAATAGCTCTAATTTCCACTTTCCAACACAGATTTCATTATTTTTGTC
>JAXHUS010000488.1:0-3999 GCA_034189305.1 Thermodesulfobacteriota bacterium
TTTGCCAAACTACTTGGAATCAGTGAAGCAGTAATTGGATTAACAATTATAGCAGCAGGGACAAGTTTACCTGAGTTGGCAACATCTGTAGTTGCTTCATATAGAAAACAATCTGATATCGCTGTTGGAAATATAATAGGTTCGAACATTTTTAATATTTTGGGAATCTTGGGAATTTCATCATTGCTTTCTCCAATAAATGGTACAGGTATTAATTTAATTGATGTTTATGTAATGATTGCAGTGTCGATTTTATTATTTCCACTTATGTTGAGCAAATTTGAAATTAAAAGATGGGAAGGTTTAATTTTATTAGGTTTTTATGTTGTATACATTTATTATTTAGTCAATTCTTAAAAAATCGCTAACAATTGGCTGCACTTGACAAAACGTTATGAATTTGGTTAATTATGATAATTCGCCCAAAACACTATGAAGATTTAGTATTTGAAAGTGGTCCGTCATTTATACAAATACGAGTCCCTGAAAAAATAACTCCTCGCGTTTTTTGGGAATATTCAATCGCAGATTTGGAGAGTGGAAGTGATAGCAGACACAATATCAATGCATTAGCAAATGCGAAACGCTCCTTACATATGTTGGTTGACATTCTTTCAAGGGCATTCGGAATTGACAATCTGAAGACGAGAAAGAAAGCAAATTTTCCATCAAAGTTAAGATTCTGTAGAGACTGTGGATTGACGAGTCCAGCAATTCTCCGAAAAATTAACAAGTTGCGAAACATTACAGAGCATGAATATTTCATCCCAAAAAGATCTGATGTTGAAGATTATGTCGATATTGTTGAGTTGTTCCTTTCTGCCAATGAGGGATTCCTTAATCAATTTCCAGCTGGTGATATGGATTGGACCTTCTTGGCAAAGACCGATGATTCTCTTCCAGACATCTTAGGTTGTGACTTTCCACCTTATGAAGGTGTCATCTACCTATGGCAAGATCGTTATCAAAGGAAAAACTCAATTGAAATAAAAGTCCAAGATAAGGAACCATATTTCGAATGGGTTCAGTTTATTGTAAATAATTGTCATTAGTGGAATCTTAAACACTTGAACCAGTCGCTGGAGTGGACGGTGACCCGCCACTCAGCTTATTGTTAGAGTGCGACCCGAGGTTGCATAATTGAATGTGTAACAATGAGTTATCGTATTGGTTACACCTGGTGTATTCCCACCGGTACTATACATAGAGAGTGTTTATCTTCGACATCTCATATGAGAAATGATTGGTTTGAATAAAGATGGATAAAGATTAACAGGGTACAAATTGGGAGAAAGATTGAGGAGACATCCCAATTGTTAAATATTGGCGGGGTATTTGGGTTTGGCAGGGTTTAATTTAGATTTTCCCTGTTACGGAGATTAAAGGGAAGGTGCGGGGGGAAATATGAAAAGAGTAAATGTATTTAGAACAAGGGTTGACTCTAAATAATTTTATTAAGAAAAGGAGGTACCATGACTACAGAAGGTTATATACGTTATAGAAGTGACTATAAGTATCAGTTGGCTGAGGGTTACAAGATCAACATTTCCATTAAACCAAAATCTAATATTGAAACAGATTTTATTGATTTGGATACGGATGGGAACTTAACAATAAAAAAAGGGTATGCATGGGATGGCCCTTCTGGCCCGGTAAAGGATACAGATGAGAATATGCGTGCATCATTGGTTCACGATGCTCTCTATCAGCTAATGAGAAATGATAAGCTCAAATCGAGAACTCATAGAAAGGCGGCGGACCAGGAGTTTAAAGATATATGTAAGGCTGATGGCGTGTCCAACTTAAGAGCATCACTTTATTACAAAGCTTTACGAAAGTTCGGAAAGCCCGCTGCCAGTCCAAAGAACAAGAAAGAGATAGTTCGTGCACCGAGGAACTAATAAAATCGCTACACATAATGCGAAATCAATTGGCTAAAAGTTTTGGGTTCGTCTCAGGGGTTATAATATAATCGAAAAAATTTTTAAAAATGGAATAAACTCTACACCCATCCCTGGAGGCCCATAAGCATCTCCCTTCTTTTTATTCCAAACCACCCTGCAATCAACAAGTATTGAGTCTTTCTTATTCGTAACAAAAATTGAAGTTAATATTCTTTCACCTTTTTCAAGGGGGTTTTCTGTTCTGATAAATAGACCACCTAAACTCGCATTCAAAGATTCAGATTTATAAAATTTTCCATACTCGACATGAGCTACAGCATGAAATCGTAGGTTTTTGCGATTGTCGCTATGTTTTTTTATAATTTCCTCTTCATCAACCTTTGAAGAAAGGAGAGATTAAATATTATTTTACTATCGCTACCCTTTGCTTTTTGTCCAATTTTATCCCCTCAAATTCCAATAATTTTGCTTTAAATTTAGTTCCGGAATTGGCAGAAAACCCTCCCAATTCCCCATTTGCCATTACCACCCTATGACATGGAATGACAATTGGCAGAGGATTTTTCTTTAAGGCTGAACCTATTGCCCTTGCTATGTTTTTATTTCCTAATTCCCCCCCGATTTCACTATAAGAACTTACTTCTCCATATTTTATCCGGGAAGTAATCTTCCATACCTTTTTCTGGAAAGGAGTATAGGCATTTAAATCCAATTTAAAATTAAATAGAGGATTTTTCCCGGAAAAATAATGTATAAATTTTTTAGAAAAAATCTCTCCTTTATCATTATTTGGCTGTGCATGAGGAAATTTTTCTATGATGGGAAAGGATGCAAATTCTTTGTTATTATCGGGAAGAACAATTGTTAAAAGCCCTGCATTATTAAATACAATTCCCATCCACCCCCAGTCGGTATTGAATATTGAATAATATTCCATTTACTTGCCGATGCAAAATCTGGAAAAAACATTATTTAAAATGTCTGAAGACGTGGTTTCTCCTATTATTTCCCCTAAAGAATCCAGCGCCATTTTTAAATCCAGAGCCAGAAATTCCGGTGACAGGTTTTCTAAAAGCCCCTTTTCCAGGTTTTTTAAATTTACAGCTACCTGGTCAAGTGCTTTTTTATGACGTAAATTTGTGACTAAGAACTCATCAGAAAGTTTAATCCCGCCTTTATGAACTAAAGAAAAAATTTCATCTTTAAGCTTTTTTATTCCCCTGCCATACAAAGCAGATATTGGTATAATTTTCAGTTCGGGAAAAAGCATCCTAATCTTTTCTATATCTATTTGCGATGGCATGTCTATTTTATTTAATGCTATTAAAGTTTTCTTATGGGCTAAGTTCTCCTTTATGTTATAAATCTCCTCAGGGATAGAAGTGCTTGAATCTAAAACAAAAATTATAATATCTGCCTGATCCAGTTTGGTTTCTGTAAGGGAAATTCCCTTTTCTTCAATTTCATTTGACGCGACTTTTATTCCTGCTGTATCTATAATTTTAACTGGTATTCCTTTTATATTAACCACTTCTTCAATTATGTCCCTTGTGGTTCCGGGAATCGGGGTTACTATTGCCCTTTCTTCTTTAAGGAGAACATTAAAAAGACTTGATTTGCCGGCATTTGATGCTCCGTACAAAACCGTAGTAATGCCTATCCTGAAAAGCTTCCCTTCTTTATATGAAGCGGAATATTTTTTTACAATCCCCATTAGATTTTTAATCTTTTTAAAAAACTCTTTATAGTCGACCTGTGTATCTTCTTCAGGAAAGTCTATTGCCGCTTCAAGAGTTCCGAGGAGATAAATAAGCTCTTCTTTTATAGATTTAAGTCTTGCAGAAAACAATCCTTTAAGTTGAAAATTGGCAACTTTTAAACTCTGCTCAGTCCTTGCCTGAATAAGGTCTATTACTGATTCGGCCTGAGCAAGGTCTATTCTACCATTTAAAAAAGCCCTTTTTGTAAATTCTCCTGGTTGTGCAAGCCTTGCTCCACTTTTTAGCACCAATTTAATAATTTTTTCCAGAATAAAGTAACCGCTGTGGCAGTTTATTTCGACTACATCCTCACAGGTATAAGAGTGGGGTTTCGG
>JAXHUS010000489.1:0-11116 GCA_034189305.1 Thermodesulfobacteriota bacterium
CACGCCGCCTGCGGCGCCGTGAATGCCGAGTTGAGCTGCGCTCTTCCGATTTGCTCCCGCCGCAAGCGGCGTGAACAAGTGATTCTCTGGTTCTGGCTAACACTCATTTTTATTATTATTTTAGTTCACTGTCAAGGCTAACGACGCTTGAATATTACAAAAGTTATCTGGGTATCATTAAATATGTTGTGTTCCCATGATTTCAGGAGATTGCTCAATGCAGCAGATACCAATAAATAACATAAAAAATTATAATTGTTTACTACAGGACAAAAAGATACCCTTGTACGCTCATAATTATTACATTAAATTTCCCAAACCTTTGCAAGCCTCCGCCATTATTGATTACTTTTTTATGAAAATATAAAGTAAGCAATTCATCCTTATGAAAATTTAGGTGACTGGTATTGCATACCTTATATTATTTTAGGTTGTCAAGGATAAAAAGTTCGTACATATATATGGAAAGACCTTTTTGGGGCGGGGCAGGGTTAATAATGTTCCATTAAGGAGAGTGATGGTAAAAAAGATTATGGGTTATTAAATTAAACGAACCGGGAATTTGAATAATGCTGCAAAATACAAATATGGGGAAAATAACGGTGTGATATTCCATTCTAATATTGGTTAGAACATATCAGGCATGATAAGGAATGGAAAAATAGTTTAATGAAAAATTTTATTCTCTTTTTTTTATGAAGGAATTATGAGAAAAAATAGACTGTAAAATGTATATATTTTGAAAGGGCAGGATTTAGTTATTAAACAAGCATCTTAAAAATGGGAAAGGGATCATGATGAATAAAGACATAATTAACTGGCTGCTTGAAGGGCCTACCTGGCTTAAATATGCCGTTGAACTTCAACTTTTAGATAAAAAACCGGATATAAAATCTGCAATACAGGATGATTTGATCATAAATATTATAAACAGGTTAAAGGGCAATCGTTTCGGTATTCCGGCATTAAGAACAGGGATGGTATCATGTGAGGATACAGGAAACGCTTATTGGGATCTGTTTTTTCTTGCAGACATAGGTTTTAGTGCAAATAATTTGAAGTTGAACAAAGAAGTAGAAGAAATTTTTGATCTTCAATCACCGGATGGAACTTTTATAACTGAAATGATAATGTCGCCTGACTATTTTTGCGTATCAGCAATTATTTTATCTTCTGTGGTAAGAATGGGTTATAAGGATGATTCACGGATAGGCAAATATATTCAGGTTATTTTGGATTCACAGCTTCTCGATGGTGATGGCGGCTGGCATTGTAAAAAAGGACATGGTTTTGGATACGTGATGCAGAATAAAAAATCGTGTCCAATGGATAATCTTAATATATTAATGTTACTCGGTCAGTATGAAAAATATAGAAAAGATCCCAGGTTTAACGGCAGCATCGATTTTCTTCTGGAGCATTGGGAACGAAGGGATGAAAAATTGATATTGGACGGATTCGGAGTCGGCAGGCGATTTAAGAGTCTGACATATCCAGCTGTCCTGTATGGTATTTTAAGGGTGCTGGATGTTTTGTCCTTATTTCCATACGCTATAGTAAGTAAAGGTTTCAAGAGCATGCTCGCTTTTGTGCGGCTAAAATCATCCGGTGGAAAATACTTTGCAGAATCTGTTGTTGACTCATGTTCCGGGTTTGACTTTGCACAAAAGGAAGAACCAAGTAGATGGATTACCTTTTTAATCACCAGAATAGAAAAGCGGATCAGTAGTAACAGCATAATGAAATAACTCCTTTAAATTTGTAAAAAATTCTAAAAAAAGATATAATTAAAAAAATATTAATGGAGGTTTTTACACAATGCCGATTTATGAATATAGATGTATGCAATGCGGGAATAAAATTGAAGTTATGCAAAGATTTAGCGATGCTCCTCTAACTAACTGCAATTGTGGCGGGGGCCTTGAAAAATTAATTTCAAAAAGTTCTTTTCATCTCAAGGGTTCCGGCTGGTATGTTACTGATTATGCCAGAAAGGAAAATACAGTTGAAAATAAACAGGGGGCCGCTTCAAAACCATCTTCGTCAGAAGCCAAACCCAAAGGTGAAGAGGGATCAAAACCAAAAGCTGAGAACAAACCGGAATCTAAAGGCAAAGAGGAATAATCTTTCAATAGAGGGGATGATGGATTCCGAAAGCCCTTATTTTAATTTTATTGAAAAGAGACTCATAAGACTCGCCCTGAATGAATCTGAGCAGTATCTTGACAGGTTTTATCGTTTTTCTCCCCGAGAATGGTTTAATTTTTGTTACAGTATAGAAACAGGGTTTACAATAAAAGATAATGTACCCCATAGCTCAATTTTTGCTGAAGTTAAAAAATTAGACCCCATTATTAAGAAATGTTCTGATGAATTTCAAAGGGACCAATATATTGTCTGTTTATTTGATAAAAACATAATAAACGTTTTAAAAAGACGTTCCAGTCTGGAACTCTATCCCCTTATGGTATATATTTTAACCCATGAGCTGGTACATATAGCAAGATTTTCCCAGAAACTTTATCCTTTTGAATGTTTTGATTTTAAAAGCCATAAAAAGGAAGAAGAGAAAGTGCACAACATTACCTTCCAGATGTTAAAATCTTTTAAAATGAAAACCCTCGAAGATATTGCGTCATTATATAAATATGGCCTTTAAATTCCCTTGATCTAATCTTTAAACCAAAGGCTGCTGGCTTAACTAATAAAACTGATACAACCAGCCGTTACCATACCCAAAAAATGTAAAGGCATTTTTTGGGTAATGCCAAATGTAAAAGGCAAATAGGAAAAATTCGAATTAATACCAAAAATTGCTGTTACAATTTTTGGTATTAATGTTCTTGAAGTCCTGATTCTTCTGTAATTGATGTTTGCTTTCCCAACGGACGCTTAAAAGTATAATCAAAAGGTTCTTTTACTAAAGTATTTGCAAGTGGCTCCATATCACGAGTAAAAATAAGGGAAAGGGGGGCAAGGCCAATAAATGCACCTAAACCACCGGCTGTGAGTGCCAAACCAATAGGTCTGGCAATAACCAGATCTACCGTGGGATTAAAATCCATGCTTCCTGCCTGTGCATTTTGATTAAAGGAAAAAAGTAGAAAAAACAAAGAAAAAACAAAAAAAATTTTAGTTACTTTCATTTTAACCTCCTTACATTATATAAATTAAAATATTTGTCCCTGTTGTTAATAAACTTTTTCTTCTTATCCCATTTGCAAAAAGTAAAATTTTATCTTTAGTTGATATTCTATAAATAATTTATAATATAAATACCACCTTTTTTTACAAAACGGGTAATTTTTTCTACCTTTTGGGGAGGATATATTATTAATGTCTTGCCGGCATAAATTCTTGGCCTTTTTAATTTATTCCATATCATTATTTCTTTGATTTCAACATTGAAGAATTCGGCAATACTTGAAAGAGTATCCCCCTTTTTTATTAGATAATATATTTTATCTCTTCCGGCTATCGAATCATAATCTACACTGTAAGACTCGGTAAGCTTTATTTTGTCTCTTTTTGTATATATTGTTAGGGGTTGATTTAAAGAAAGGAGCTGACCTTTCTTTATGCCATTCCACATGGCAATATAGTTAAAATTAACCCCGTATTTTTTTCCCAGATCCCATAAAGTATCTCCCCTTTTAACTATGTGGTTTTTCTGGATAAAGCCTTTATCTAAATCGTAGATATAAATAATATCACCGGCTTTGGGTTCACTATTGTTGAGAAACTTGTTCCAGTATCTTAAGTTGTCAACTGAAGTTTGAAAGGAGCGTGCAATATCAGATAAAGTATTTCCCCTTTTTACTTTATACGCTACAAATTTGCTTTCCCTTTCCGGAAAAGAGATAGTCTTTCCCTTTCTCTTATCTAATTTTTCAAGATTTTCTTCAATAATGTTTTTATATCCTGATGGAACATTCAGCTGGTATTTTGGTGTATACGGAGTTATGCTTGCTATCCTGGGAAGATCAGGATTGAGCCCGAATATTTCCGATGGAGATGCGGCACATAATTTACACACCAAACCTAAACTTACAGGAGACTCTAACAGCACAGTGTCATACTTTTCTTTGGGCAGAGGTTTGAATTCGGTAATACCGAAGTATGCAGGATGTTTTGCCAGTATAATGGCTGCAATTATCTGGGGGACAAATTCATTGGTCTCTTTTTTTAGGTATCCATGTTTTACAAGCTCCCAGAAATTTCTTTTATTAAAATCATTTAATTTTATCAACGCGCGCATTATCTTCCCTTCACCGGCATTATAAGACGCCATACCCAAAAGAAATGATTTAGACCCGAATATCATCATTAAATCCATTAGGTATTCACTGGCGGCGATTGTCGACTTAACTGGATCATACCTTTCATCTATGTATCTGTTCACTTTAAGGTCATACCGTCTTGCTGTTCCCTTCATCAACTGCCATAATCCTTTAGCCCTGGCTCTGCTTACGGCTCTGGGATTAAACCCGCTTTCAACTAAAGCCATATATGCCATATCGCAGGGTAATCCTTTTTTTATAAAGATCTTTTCTATTAAGGGCAGGTATTTTTCTCCCCTCTGCATGGAGCCGATAAAAAAATCCCTCTGGTCTGTCAGGTATGAATTTATGTAATAGTCTACCTTCCGGGTAAAAATATCCGGTATAATATAATTATTTTCGCCAAATTCCTTAGCCAGGTTCCTTATTTCTCCTTCAATCAGGGATATTTTTGAAATTTTATTCTCTTTTTCAGCGGTTTTTTCCACCGGATGAATTTTTTTCTTTCTTGTTATGTTTTCATCCAGTATTGTCTGCTTTACAATTGCACTGTCTTCATTATCAAATATGCCATTATCAAACAGGTCATTATTTGCAGGTATTTCGCTTCCCTTTCTTGAAATTACATCATAGATTATTTCAAGGTCGAATTTTTTATATTTTTCCGGAAGGCCGATTTTAATCAAAGCTAATTTATTATAACTTTTCGGCAGAGATATAAGATGCAGGTTGTCTAAAGCAACGTCAAACTGATTTTTCGCCTCAACAAAATTTCCCTTTTGATAGTAACTAAGACCCAGAATGACATGATCTTTTGCAATATCAAGAATTTCCTCTAACGAAAGGTCTTTTTGTGTGGTGAAGGTCTGCTCCTCTTCTTTTTTTAGAGCAGGATCAAATTTTTTAATTGTGTTCACCTGGTTACAGGAAACGGTGGTAAAGATAAATGATAACAAAAAGAATTTTAAAAGGTCTTTTAAAATCATACTCGTCATATTTATTCCCTCACTAAATGTAAAAATTCTTCCTCTGAAAGTAAAGGTATTCCAAGCTCAGTTGCTTTTACTATCTTGGATCCCGGCTCCTTTCCCAGGACTACATAGCTTATTTTTTTATTTACACTGCCTTTTACATCCCCTCCTAATTCCTCTATACGGCTTTTTGCCTTTTCTCTGGTAATGGAATCAAGCGTTCCGGTAAATACAAAGGTTTTACCCGATAATTTTCCTTCTCCGGGTGAAGCTTTTCCTCTGGAAAGTTGTATGCCTTTCCGTTTTAATTTCTCTATAATGCTGATATTTGATCTCCGGGCAAAGTATTTTATAAGGCTTCCAGCCACTTCATGTCCTACCTCTTTTATTTCAATAAGGTCCTCTTTTTTTGCCAGAGAAAGGGACTGTATATCAGTAAAATGTTCCGTTAAAACCCTTGATAAATGTTCACCCACATGCCGAATCCCCAGGGCAAAAACTACCTTTTCATAGGGAGTTTTTTTACTCCGGTTAAGGGAAGCCATTATGTTTTTAGCAGATTTTTCAGCCATACGTTCAAGTTCCGCCCATTTTTCAGGGGCAATATAATAAATGTCCGCAACATCTTCTACTAACTTTTTTTCCACAATTTGAGCGATTATTTTATCACCAAGACCATCTATATTCATAGCCCTTTTTGAAGCAAAATGTTTTATAGCCTCCTTTAATTTTCCGGGACATGAGTCTTCAGGACAGCGATAGAAAGTTAATTCTCTGACGGTTTCCGTTCCACACGACGGACATTTCGATGGAAATTCTATCTTTTTTTCTTCTCCTGTTCTTTGTGAGATGATAACACTAACTACCTCCGGTATTACTTCTCCAGCCCTTTGAACAAGCACGGTATCCCCGGTTCTAATATCTTTTTTTTCGATTTCATCCTGATTATGAAGGGTTGCACGGGATATTTCCACACCTCCTAAAGGAACAGGCTTCATTATTGCAACCGGAGTAATAATACCGGTCCTTCCAACATGGAATTCCACGTCTATAATTTTTGTGATTCCCTGTTTAGGAGGAAATTTATAAGCTATCGCCCATCTGGGGCTCCTTGAAATGGTACCGAGTTGTAACTGAAGAAAGAGGTCGTTGACCTTAATTACCATCCCGTCTATTTCAAATTCAAGGTCATCCCTTGTCTCTTTGATTTCATTGTAATAAAGAATAGCATCATTAATATTTTTACAAAGCCTGTATACGGAATTTACTTTTATGCCCCATAGGGGTAGTACGGAAAAAATTTCATCATGGGTTTTAAAGTTTCTGCCCTTTATCTCTCCGATACCATAGGCAAAGAAATCAAGAGGTCTTGATGCTGAAATTTTAGGATCAAGCTGACGAAGGGAACCGGCAGCGGCATTTCGGGGATTTGCAAAAAGCTTTTCCCCGGAATTCCCTCTGATTTTATTCAATTCCTTAAAATCTTTTACTTTAATAAAGACCTCCCCCCTTACCTCAAGCCTTTTGGGAATATAGGGATCAAATCTTGGGAGAAGACTTAAAGGTATAGAACGAATAGTCTTAATATTTGGTGTGATATCTTCACCATTTATTCCGTCTCCCCGGGTAGAACCAAGTTTCAGCCTTCCATTTTCGTATATTAACTCAACGGCAACTCCATCAAGTTTTGCTTCAATAATATACTCCAGGTCCTCTTCTCTTTTTAAAAACCTTTTTATTTTTTTGTCAAACTCTGATACATCCTTGGAAGAAAAGACATTATCAAGGCTAAGCATTGGAATGGTATGGACTGCCGAATTAAATTCTTCCAGTGGTGACGCACCGATTTTCTGGGTAGGGGAGTCCGGTGTTCGAAAATGAGGATAAATATCTTCGTATTTCTTCAGTTCCAAAAACAGCCTGTCGTATTCAGCATCGGGAATTTCAGGATCGTCAAGAACATGATAACGGTAGTTATGATAGTTGATTTTTTCTTTTAATGTTTCTATATACTCTCTTACTTCTTCTGCTTCCAATATTAATTCCCCCAGCCGTATTTACCAATCAACGGTACGAATATACATTGAGTAAATTCCTCTTCAATGAATGAGTCCATTCTTCTTGTTATGCGAAACAGTGTTTGTGAGTACCGGTTTCCTATAGGAATTACAAGCCTTCCGCCTTCTTCAAGCTGATATTTTAAAGAATCAGGCGCCCTGGGTGAGCCTGCCGTTACAATGATGCAATCGAATGGTGCTTCTTCATCCCAGCCAAGAGTCCCGTTTCCTGTTTTTATCTCAAAGTTTTTATAACCCAACTTTTTTAATTTTTCTTCAGATTGATCTGCAAGTTCCGGAATCCTTTCAATACTAAATACCCGCCGGGCAAGATGACATAAAACTGCGGTCTGATAACCCGAACCTGTTCCTAACTCCAACACTTTTTCTTTCCCGGTTAAAGCAAGAGACTCCGTCATTACTGCTACCATATACGGCTGTGATATAGTCTGCCCTTTGCCTATGGAAAGGGGGCAATCATCATAAGCAGAATCTTTAAGGTTTTCCGGAACAAATTCCTCCCTTGGAACGGTAGACATTATTTTAAGGACATTTATATCCTTAATACCCCTATTCTTAAGTTGACTTTCCACCATATTCAAACGTTTTATTTCCCAGTCATCTTTTTTTTTCATAGACTAATTTCAACAAAGGAAAGCTGGTTTAAAACCTTCTTCCTTAGTTCCTGAGGTGAAGGTATATTCACTACCGTTTCTTTATTTTCCAAAATGAGGGTAAGGGGTCTTTCAAAATTGCCTCCGCAGCTACATTCCGGAAGGGGATCCGAAGCAAAAATCACCTTTCTAAGCCTGCAGTTGGTACATATTAGAATCTCTTTTCTTCCTGAGTGTTTTCCTTTTTTAGATATCGCCCTACCATTAATTTCAACAATATCAAAAGAAAAATCAATTACAGGGGCATTTGAAATAAAAGTTCCTATACCATAGGCATCTGCATAGCCGTTTAACGATATTATGGCCTTTTCATCAATACCCCCGCTAACAAAAAGCTTTACATCTTTAAATCCGCGAATATCTAATTCCCAGCGGACTTCCCTCAAAATATCAAGGAAATTACCCCTGCGGGATGAGGGGGTATCCAGCCTGACGGCAAATAATTCTTTCCCCAAAGCTTTTGCAACTCTTATTGATTCAAATTTTTCATCCTGAAATGTGTCTATTAAAGCTACGCGTTTTATTTGGGAGGAGATTACTTCATTAAATGCTTTTACAGCCTTGAGGGTATCTCCGAAAATAAGGATCAATGAATGGGGCATTGTTCCCTGGGGAGGCTCATCCAAAAACTCGGCGCTTTTAATAACCGATACTCCGTCACATCCTCCGATAAAAGAACTCCGATCAATCATGGGAGAAATTGCGGGATGCATTCTCCTTGCCCCGAAGTTGAGTATGGGTTTATCTCCTGCAAGTTTTCTGCAACGGGCAGCCTGAGTAGCTATACCGGAAGCCTGGCATAAAAAACCTAAAACAGCAGTTTCGAAAAGGGCAAAGTCGTTATAATTCCCTTCTATAATAAAAAGTGGTTCTCCGGCTTTAAACAATGTTCCTTCCGGAAATGCCTTAACTTTAACGGGAAGATCTTTAAGCAGTTCAATAACTTCTTCAAGTCCGGCAAAAACTCCCCATTCCCAATTAAGGGGAAACCCCTTTGCACAGATTTCAGCTACTACTGCCGGATTTTTATTTTTTGCTCTGAGGACTTCCAGGGTCCTTACAAAATATATATCAGTAATCTTCCCCTTAAGAATTTCTTCCGGAGTGGCGATGTGAAACAATTCCTTCTCCTTATATAACAGTTTACATGGGTTCAGGATCCATTGCCGTGTGGAATAACATCAACGAAACTTACTGAGCTGTCACCGTCTTCTTACCTTAAATTATAAAAAACATCCCTTCCTATGAATTTTGAACTTTCACCCAACTCTTCCTCAATTCTTAATAATTGATTGTATTTCGCCACTCGATCCGTCCTTGAAGTAGAGCCTGTCTTTATCTGGCCGGTATTACATGCAACACAAAGATCTGCAATAGTGGTATCTTCCGTCTCTCCCGAACGATGTGACACAACAGCGGTATAGCCGGATGTTTTTGCCATTTCTATCGTTTCCAGAGTTTCGGTTAATGTCCCAATCTGATTGAGTTTTATTAGTATTGAGTTTGCTATTTTTTTTCTTATGCCTTCTGCGAATATTTTTTTATTGGTCACAAATATATCATCTCCCACTATCTGGATTTTATTACCAAGTTTTTCCGTTAAAAGCCTCCAGCCATCCCAATCATTTTCTGCCATTCCGTCTTCAATAGAAATGATCGGGTACCTGTCTACCCAATCTGCATAGATTTCTATCATTTCTTCCGGGGTTTTTTCCGGGGTTTTTTCCGATTTTAATATATATTGGGCATTTTCATATAACTCGCTTGCAGCAGCATCTATTGCAATAAAAATATCTTCCCCTGGAACATAGCCAGCTTTTTCTATCCCCTGCATGATAAGCTTCAGGGCTTCTTCATTTGATTTAAGATCCGGAGCAAAGCCGCCTTCATCCCCAACGGCTGTATTATAACCATTATCATGTAAGACTTTTTTTAGATTGTGAAATACCTCAACCCCCATCTGCAGAGATCCGGCAAAGCTGTTTGCTTTTACCGGAATTATTAAAAATTCCTGGATATCTAAATTATTGTCTGCATGAGCCCCGCCGTTTAAAATATTCATCATGGGCACCGGAAGAAGGCAGGCATTTATTCCTCCTAAATATTGATATAGAGGCAATTCAAGTTCATTTGCCATTGCCCCGGCACAGGCAAGGGATACACCCAGAATAGCATTTGCCCCAAGATTACTTTTATTATCCGTTCCATCAATTTCCATCATTTTCTGGTCTATTAATCTCTGGTTTTCTGCAAAAAAACCCCTTAGCTCTTTATCAATAACCTTATTAATATTTTCTACGGCATTTTTAACACCTTTACCCAGATATCTTTTTTCATCCTTATCTCTTTTTTCAATAGCTTCCCGGGTTCCGGTAGATGCGCCTGAAGGAACCTGAGCCCTCCCTGAAGCACCACTGTCTAAGAATACTTCGGCCTCAACCGTTGGATTCCCCCTTGAATCCAGTATCTCCCTCCCTTTTACTTTTATTATCGAACTCATAACTCCTCTCCTCTCTTATTATTTGTTATTTTAAAGGCCCTAAGATCACAACCGTACATGAAAAAAGAATGCAGAAGATGAATTTATCGGAAGTAAGAATCATTTCTTTTGCAAACCTTTCGTTATCAATCAGTTATTATGACTTTTTTGGCTTCTTCTGTTCCCATTTAAAAACAGGCATATATTTGTCCTTAAAGGCAATAAAAACATTGAATATAAAAATACATTGGCCAATAAAGACGGGGGCCCCTTTTTTATATAAAAAGTTTTTCCTTTTGCTCCTATAAATTTAAAGGCATTGCCCTTACCCTTGCAAAAACATATATTTCTCTATAGTTTCTAAAAATCTTTATTTTTATCTCTTCCCCCACTTTAGTTCTTGCAACTATTTTAGGAAGTTCATTCATCTTGTTAATACTTTCTCCTCCAAACTCTAAAATAATGTCATCCCTTTCTATCCCTGCAACCTCTGCCGGACTTCCCTTTATGACCTCTTTAACCAGAGCACCACTGTTTTCTTTTAAGCCGAAATGTTCTGCAAGTTCCGGTGTAATATTTTGAATCAATACTCCCAGATAACCCCTTATCACCTTTCCTTTCTTTTGAAGCTGAGGCACAATTTCCTTTGCCAAAT